>NZ_JBNPON010000056.1:0-22148 GCF_050315195.1 Clostridium sp. SGI.024
AAAAAAGAAATTTCACACAAAGTGAAATTTCTACCACAACTCTTATCTCTTACTTTTTACTTATTCCCTATTACTTATAAACTATTTCTTTATTTGCCAGTAACATCTTTTTGGCGAATAAATCTTTTCTTCTTTTTTAAGTTTATCCATTACCTTAGATACTTCTTTTTTATCTATGCCTGTTTTTTCTGCAACTGCAGTGGCATTCATTGGTTCATCATTCTTTTCAAAACATTCTAATACAACGTTATAATTTTCCATAATTTCATCTCCTTTTTATGATTTCATACTAATTTTACATAACAATTGATAATAATTTCAACTATTAAATAAAAATTTTTACTTTTTAACTTTTATTTTCTTTTTCTATAAATATATAAAAATTAAGTTTGCTCAATATTTTTATTGTTTATCAATAAATTATTATTGAAATACACTAAGTTTAAATGTATAATTAATTTATACTTATTTGTAATGCTATATAGTTCTTTTAACTTTAATTATCCATAAGAATACTTAAAATAAAGGAGTTGAGATTTATGAAAAGTAAAATAAGCAGAGGAATATTAAGTTTCTTCGATTTATTTTTAGCAATAGGAGCAATATACTATGGTATACAAATGATTGCTGGTATTTGGGATAGGAATTGGGGAGTATTCCCTCCAGAATGGATAGGGAGAGTGCCTTTTACATCTTGGTTTTGGCCAGGAGTTATTGCATTAATTTTCTTTGGAATAGGTAATTTATTCGCAGCATATTCTTCAATTTCTAAAGATAACAAACCTTGGTTACCTTCATTATTTATGGGAATAGTATTTTTAGTAAGTCTTATAATATCAGTACCAGTTTTAGGAGAAATGTATCTACCTACTGTTATGTTTATAATATTAAGTCTGGTTCAATTAATATTAGCTATGTTAGCATTTTTTTATTTAAAAGAGAGGTCTAAATAATGAAAAAAATAATATATTCAATACCAATACTAATTTGGCTTAATGTTTGTATTATTGGGTGTTCTTCTTTTTCTGATAAATTAATTTTTAAAGGTTATATAGATAAAGAGGAACATTTTGATAAAGAAGGTTTTCAGGATTACACCGACTATTGTAAGTATTACTATGAAGCCTCTAATAATTTATTTTTAGAAAATGATATTTATTCAGTTGTAACAAATGAAGATATAGAAAATATTCGTTCATATTTTACTAATTTTAAATCATGGATGGATACTGCCGACCGAGCAGATGAATATGATTTTGATGATTCTTGCATTTCAGAAGGAGATTATATATATATTAAAACAAAAGAAGGAGAACAAATAGGAAATTCAAATTATAAAAAGTTTGATAATTATTCTGTATATTTTTACGATAATGAATCAGCCACATTATTTTATATTCACTCTAATATTTGATATAAAAATTATAGTTTATCTATTAATTATCATAAAAAATATTAATAAAGGTCGTTTTTCAACGACCTTTAGTTTTATATATTTAAAAATGCTTCAAATCTAGCTCTTACTTTATCTTCACCTAATATTTGCATAATAGTATAAAGATCTGGAGTGTTGCTTCTATGAGATAAAGCTGCTCTTACAGCTCCAGCAACATCAGAAATCATTCCCTTAAAGGCATCTGGATTTGCTTTGTATTCTTTTCTATTAGCACAATATCCAAGTTCTGCTCCAATAACCTTTAATTCTTCAAACCAAGCTTCTTGGCTTCCTGAATTAAAGTTAAATTTATCTTTATATACTTTAATTATTTCTTTTGCATTTTCTAAGCTTAAAGTATTTGGAAGTTCAACATTTTCTGCTGTTTCCTTATTAAATAATTCATCATAGAAATAATCTACTTTTCCTCTTACTTCATCCCATTTAGCAAAATCTTTTCTTGGCTTTGGACCTTCTTTATCTATATTGAAGATTTCCTTAGACATTTCTTCATTTGCAGTTACTAAGTCATACATTTCTTTATCAAAATCCTTAGCCCATTCAGTATATAATTCATAAACCTTATCTGCTTTTAGCTTACAAATAACTTCTTTACTTACATCATTTAATTTAACTATATCAAATAATGCTCCTGATTTACTCATCTTATCTAAAGCTATTTCAAATTCATGATAATCTACTGTAGGATTTTCTGCTCTCCACTCTTCAAAAGTAGAATTTACTATGTTTAATAAGTATTCAACAACTGATTGAACAGGATAGCCAACTTCTTTATAATATGAAACTGCAGCTTCTGCATCTTTTCTCTTAGATAATTTTCTCTTAGAACCATTATCATTCTTCATTATTGTTGGAATATGAGCATAGTTTGGTCTTTCTAAACCTAATACATCAAATAATTGAACGTGTATTGGTAATGAAGATAACCATTCTTCTCCTCTTATAACATGAGTAGTTCTCATTAATGCATCATCTATAGCATGTGCAAAATGATAAGTTGGAAGTCCATCTCCCTTTATAATAACTATATCTTGATTATTTTCTGGAAAGCTAATATCTCCTTTAATTAAATCATGGAATTCTACTCTATTTTCTATATTTCCAGGTGACTTAAATCTAACGATATATGCATCTCCATTATTTATTTTTTCCATAGCTTCTTCAGGAGTTAAATTTCTATCCTTAGCATATTCTCCATAGTATCCTGGAGTTATTTTAGCAGCTGTTTGTCTTTCTCTAAGTTCTGCTAATTCTTCTGGTGTATCAAAAGCTGGATAAGCTAATCCCTTCTTAATTAAATCTTTAGCAAAAGCTCTGTATATATCAGCTCTTTCACTTTGTCTATATGGACCATATTCTCCCTTTGAAGTATTATCTCCTGTCATACCTTCATTAAAATCCATACCGAAGTTATGCATAGTTTGAATAGTATCTTCTATAGCGCCTTTAACTTCTCTTTTTTGGTCAGTATCTTCTATTCTTAAGTAGAAAACTCCACCTGTTTGGCTTGCTAATCTTTCATTAATTAATGCAGCAAAAACTCCACCTATGTGTTGGAATCCAGTTGGTGATGGTGCATATCTTGTAACTACAGCACCTTCTTTTAAATTTCTTTTTGGATATTTTTCAATATAATATTCGCGTGTCTTATCAATATTAGGGAATATTAATTCAGCTAATTTTTCTAAACTCATTCTTATCTTCCTTCCATTATGTTAATTGTAAATAAAAAAGCCCTTCATCCTATAAATATTAGGACGAAAGACTATATTTCCGCGTTACCACCTAAATTGATTAATTAATAATTAATCCACTCAATCTCTTTAAGGGGAGAAACCCACAAACTTACTTGCAATAAAAAATGCTGTTTCAGTTTATAGCTCCAGAGCTTCCTTCAATAGCATCAAATTTTAAGCTTCCACCTATGCTTAAATCTCTGTAAAATGATTATCTATCTACTTTTCTCTTTCATAGCTTATTATTTATACTTTGTCATAAACATTATAACTATACATTTAGTTTTTGTAAATAATTTTATATTATTCATTTCATAACTTTAACACTTAACCTAAATTCTCCTTATAAAGTCTATCTAACTCATCCTTTGGCATTAAAATTTGAACTAAATATCCCATTATTATTACTCCTGGTATATCAATAAGAAGCCTAGCTAAAGTAAATTTATATCCTAATGAAGAAAACTCAAACATCAATGTAGATATTTTAGTTACACACCAAGCATTCATAAATATTATTATATTGCTAAATTTAACTCCTTTTTTAAGAAGAACTTTTGTAAAGGGAAAAGCTGCATACATAGGCCCAGCTGCTATTGATCCTATAAGCATTGCAAGAGAAACTCCTTTTATTCCCGAATTCTCTCCCATATATTTAATCATAGTTTCTCTCGGAATCCAAACATCCATAAGTCCAAGTAGAATCATTATTGGAGGTACAACTTGAAGCATTTGCTTAAAACTTGAAAAGGCTATATTAAATGATTTTAACCCTATTTCCTTATTAATAGCTGTTACTATTACTGTTACTATAATTAATATAATAAATAAATAATATCTTTTAATTAAACCTTTTACCATGCCATTGTCACCACCATCTCAACAAAAAATGCTACTATGATTGAAAAAACAAAGGCTAATATGTTCCTATAAATAGTTGCCCTTTTTCCTATATATTTAGCTTCTAAAGGAATAGTAATTATTCCGATTAAAGTAAGAGTTGATATAAGAGCAGCAACCTGTGCTATTCCTGCTCCATTTTTAAGTAACATATCTCCAGTAGAAAAGGCTACAAAGGTAGGCATCATTGCAATGCTTCCTATAATTGCAGATAGAAATACTCCAATTACTCCACTATTATTTCCTACTATGTTTGATATAATTTCTGGCCTTAATATTGCAAGAGTTATTCCGACAATTAGAATTATTCCTAAAAATTGTGGTAGTATGCCTTCTATGGATTTCCAACCTTTTAATAATGCTTTCTTAGTTTTTTCTTTATCTTTTTTATAAGATATTGTAATTAATAAAAATGTTACGAAATAAAGAATTAAACTACTCATAATATTTCACTTCTAAAAAATTTATTATCAATATTAATATATAAAGCATCTTTAATTTGGTGAAAAAGCTACTATTTTACAATGTAAGTTGCAAAATAGTAGCTTTTATATCTTTTTATATATTATTACTTTTAATTAATTGACTTACCATTAACATATAGCTTATAACCATTAAAATTAATATTGCTATATGTAGTATCTTTATCTTCTAATTCTGTTATATAAGAATCTCCCATTAAAGTTATTTCAGAATTATTATCAAGTTTTAAAACAACACTTTTAGCTTCATTGTTTTCGTTTATAATGCCTTTATAGCTTGATGATTTTAAGTTTAATGTTAAAGTAGATATACTATCTATCTCAATATTACCATCTAGCTTTTCATTAGTTGCATTAAAAGTTAAATTTCCACCATTTGAATTGCTTTTTCCCCATTCAGATGTACCTTTAGCACTAATTAAAATATTACTTCCATAACTTAATGTTGTATTTTCTAAATTAATAATTGCATCTGTATTAGTAATAAAAAACATTGGTGCTGTATTATAATAATCAGAAGTAGAGACAATGTTTAAAGAAGAATCCTTTGCTGTAAAATTACCTGTTCCAACAGAAGCATCCCCAGACATAGATTGATAAATCATAATACCAGCTTGATCTACATCTCCTCTGTTACCCTTACCAGTTGCCTTTAAAGTTGAATTTGTAACAGTTGCTGAATTTTTTCCTTCAATCTCCTCTATCTGTTGCTAAGGTAGCACAAGAACCACCTTGAGTTTTAATAGTTACATTATCAGCCTCAATATATCCACCGTAAGTTGCATCAAGTCCTCTTGCTGAGCTGCTTCCTGTTGTTGTAATTGTAGAATCACTAATATAGATTTTAGAATCCGTTCCTGTTGAAAATATTGCATTACTTCCTTTGGCTTTAGTTGTAATCTTTGAATTAGTTATTGTTGCTGTTGAATTAGAAGTTACTAATATACCTGAATTTATACCATAGAACTCAGAATTCTCAGTATTTGAACTATCACCAGAATTTTTATTAACAGTAGCATTATCTAAACTTAATTCACCAGCATTTTTAACAAGAATTACACTTTCATCACTATTGCTACTTTCATAAGTTTCATTTAATGTTTCTTCTGTTCCATCTATTTCATTTGAAGCACTAGCAGATAATGAAACATTATTGTTGCTGTCCATATTTCCATTATTTATACTTCCATTACCTTGAGCATTACTTATAAATATATTTTTAGTACTATATACATTTATAATCGTTAAAACACTTGTTAAAATAATTATACTAAGAATAAATATTGTTATTTTATCTAAATTAATAAATGTTTCTTTAATTCCTTTTTTATTTAAGTTAGACATAATTAAATATATAATTACTATTGACATTCCTAGACTTTCAATTGTAAATAATACATAAAATATAATATCTAAATTATTATTTGATTGATTCATAGATACTACATTAGTATCAGGTGAAATCATATTACTGTTTTCTTCATTTGGCATTCCTGGTGGTTTTTCACTACTACTTTCATTACTTGGTATTTCCGGTGGCATTTCATTATCATTTTTATTACTTGGTACTTCTGGTGGTGTTTCACCATTCTTTTGAATCATATTAGTATTTGTGGATTCAATATTGTCTTTGGCAAAATTAATTGTAAAGTAAATAGATACACCTAGTATAATAATTAAAATAAGACTAATAATATTTTTTATTTTTCTAGACATTTCTTTCACTCTACTTCTTAAACTTGATTATTATAGATTTATAAACTAATTATATATATATTAGAATATTTCTTTAATTTAATTATAAATCCAATTTGTTACAAATTAATAACAGAATTTTATTAATTTTTATATTATTTTATAAATTTATATATTATAATTATATTTACTTATCTATTTCATTACTTAAATAAACTAAGTAATGAAATAGAACCGAATTTTATAAATAATTTAAATAATTTTAGTTTGGAGATATATTATGAAAAAAATTATATTAGTAATACTTATACTTATTTCACTTTTTTCTGGTTATCTAATAGGAAAATTTATAAATAGAGCTAATATTGAAAAGAATAACAGTAAAAATTCTTCATCAAATTACTCTAATGAAAAAAATAATCATGAAGAAAAGAATGAAGAATCTACTTCAGTAAATAAAGAAATTGATATAGACAATAATATAGAAAAAAAAGCTGAAGAGCTTCTAGAAACTATGACCATAGAAGAAAAAATTGGGCAAATGTTTCTTATTAGATGTAATAATGTTACTGAATTTGAGGATATAGAAAATTATAAAGTCGGTGGTTTTATATTATTCGACGAAAATATTAAGGGAGAAAGTAAAGAAAGCTTATCAGCTAAAATTAAATCTTATCAAGAAAGATCATCAATTAATATGATTATTGCAATTGATGAAGAAGGTGGGATTGTTAATAGGTTAAGTTGGTATCCACAATTTAGAGCTGTTCCCTTTTATTCACCACAAGCTTTATATACTGAAGGTGGATATCCTTTAATTGTAAGTGATACAGAAGAAAAAGCTACTCTCTTAAAATCTGTAGGCATTAATATGAACTTAGCTCCAGTTTGTGATATTTCAACGGATCCTAATGATTATATTTATCCTAGAACCTTTGGAAAAAATCCTGAAGAAACAGCTACTTATGTAAAAGCTGTAGTAGAAACTATGAATGAAAATAATATAGGTTCAACTTTAAAGCATTTTCCTGGCTATGGTAGCAATTTAGATACACATTTAGGTATATCTATTGATAATAGGAGTTATGAAAGCTTTATAAATAATGATTTTATTCCTTTTAAAGCTGGCATAGATGCAGGTGCAGACAGTATTTTAGTATCTCATAACATTATTACTTCTATGGATGAAACTCTTCCTGCTTCTCTATCTAAAAAAGTTCATGATATTATTAGAAATGATTTAGGTTTTAATGGAGTAATAATGACAGATGATTTACAAATGAGTGCAATTAAAGAATATATGGGTGAAGTTAATTCTGCAATTTTTGCAGTAAATGCTGGAAATGACTTGATTATATCTTCAGATTATAAAGTTCAAATTCCAACCGTAATTGAAGCTGTAAAAAATGGAGATATAAAAGAAGATATTATAGATAAGTCTGTATTAAAAATACTAAAGCTTAAATTAAAGTTAAAAATAATCTAGTAATATTTTTCTTAATATTATTTAATTAAAAAAAGATGAGAATATCAAGTTCTCATCTTTTTACATAAAATTACTCTGCTAAATTATAAGGTCCTCTATTTAAAGCATCATTTTATACTTCTATTCGTATCTTAATGCATCAATAGGATTCAGTTTTGCTGCCTTACTTGCTGGATAGTATCCAAAGAATACACCAATTGACATAGAAAACATAACTGCACCTAATATTGAGCTCATATTTGGTTTTACAGGATATCCAATTAACCTAGCACCTATTGCTCCTAATCCAATGCCTATTGTTATTCCTATAAGTCCACCAATTACACATATAATTATAGCCTCAATAACAAATTGAATTAATATAACTCCTCTACTAGCACCTAAAGCTTTCCTTATTCCTATTTCTCTTGTTCTTTCAGTTATAGAAACCATCATTATATTCATAACTCCAATTCCACCTACTAATAAAGAAATAGCTGCAACAGCACCAATAGCTAGCTTAACGCTGTTAATCATTTCATTTGCTGCTTTCATCATAGATTCTACACTAACTGCCATAGGCACTATATGTTCATTATTCTTATATTTTGCAGCAAAAAAATCATTAGTTTTATTTACCACTGTGTCTATATTAGCATTAATACTAGGAAGTATTGTTATTGACTCATACCCATTTTTTAAGTTGTTAATTTTTTTTACAACTGAAATAGGAATATACATTCCTGTAGTCATTAATTTTTGTCCATTATTTGTTCCTAAAGAGCTCTTATCAAATTCATAAACCCCGCAAATATATACTCTAACCATATTTTTTCCTATTGTAACTTCAAAACTTTTACCTACTACATCATTATATGTATATTTTTTTCCAAAATAATCATCTACAAACACATCACTAACTACCGCAATATTTCTAAGGTCTTTTAAATCTTTATCTTGAATAAACCTACCTTCTAAAAGCTTAATATTTTCTACTTTAAAAAATCCATTGTTTACTCCGAATATATTTATATTAGCTTTATTCTTTCCATTAGTAATATCTATATTACCTGCATTTTCAGAAATCGATATTCCTTCTATTTCACTACCCAAAGCTATTTTATAGTCAGCTAACATTTCATCTGTTATATAATCTTTTTCTGTAGGCTCTACATAATCTGAAAAATTTATCTCATCATCAATATTTTCATCTTCTTCAATACCTTCATTTAAGTTAGTATTTTCACTGCCTTGATTGAGATTCTTTTGATTTAAATATACATTTATATTTCTACCTCCCACACCGGACATCTCATTTGTTATAGAATTTGCTAAAGAATCTCCTATTGTTACAATTGCTATAACTGATGATATACCAATTATTATTCCAAGCATAGTTAAAATAGAACGTAGTTTATTTGCCAATAAATTACTTAATGACAATTTAATATTTTCTAATATCCCCACTAAATCAACTCCCTTTTTCTTTCGTCCACAATTGCTCCATCTTTTATAGTAATAATACGGGGACACTCTTCTGCTAATTCTTTACTATGAGTTATAAGAATTATTGTTTTTTTCTGTGTTTTATTTAAATCATGAAAAATATCCATAACTATACGACTTGTCTCACTATCTAAGGCTCCTGTAGGTTCATCTGCAAGAATTATTGATGGATCATTTGCTAAACTTCTTGCAATTGCAACTCTTTGTTTTTGTCCTCCTGAAAGTTCATTAGGCTTATGCTTATATCTATCAGCCATTCCTACCTTCTCAAGAAGCTCCATTGCCCTTTCAGTACGCTTTTTACTATTCACACCAGAATAAAGCATAGGAAGCTCTACATTTTTAAGCGCTGAATTTCTTCCTATAAGATTAAAATTTTGAAAAACAAAACCTATTTTTTGATTTCTTATATTATTCATTTCTTTTTCTGAAGCATTTTGAACATCAATTCCATCTAATATGTAACTTCCCTCTGTAGGCTTATCCAAAGCACCTATAATATTCATTAAAGTTGATTTTCCCGATCCAGACTCTCCTACTATAGCAACAAATTCTCCTTCATATATATTTAAACTAATTCCTTGAAGAATTTGCAATTCATTCGGTTCACCAATATAATATTTCTTAATAATGTCCTTCATTTCAATAAGAGGTTTTTGATTTTTTTTATCCTTCATCACTATTTCCTCCCTCACTAAAATTAATAAAGGTTACTATTAAATTCATCTAAATCTATATTATTTTTAATTTCCATACCTTCTTTTATCTGCTCTCCGCTGATTTCTACATAATAATCATTTTTTTCACCTATAATTACTTGTACTTCCTTAAATTCTCCATTGTCTTCCTTTAATAATATTGAAGGATTACCATTAATATCTTTTACAGCATCAATTGGAGCTAAAATAACATCACTTTTACTTGAAATAATTATTTCTGCTTTTGCATTTGTTCCAATGAATAGTCCTGACTCTTTCTCTATAGATATTGTTGCAGAGAATCCTACTTTATCATCACCACTTGCTATAGGTGATATACTTACAAGTTCTCCATTAACGCTATGTTCCAATGCAGAACTAGTAATTTTAGTTTTCATTCCTGTACTAACCTTCTTTATATCATACTCTGGTATATTTGCTTCAAGAATAAGGTTGTCTGTAGATTGAATTGTTGCAATTACTCCTTCTGCCATGCTTCCAACATTTACTTTAAGTTCTGTTATTTTACCATTAGTCTCAGCCTTTAAAACTGTTTTATTTAAATTTTCTTTAAGCTCATTTAGCTCTTCATTATCATTAAGCTTTTGTATTTGTTTATAAACATCATTTATATTATTTTGTAGGGAATCTATCTCTGCTTTATCTGCATTAGCTGAAGATATACTATTTGAAACTGCTTCCTCATGTTCTGCCTTTACTGTATCTCTTGCAGCAATCTTTTCATTATATATTGTTAAAGCTTCATTATATTTATTACTTATATTGTCATAGTCATAAAGTTCTTTAGCTTGATCTAGCTCTTTCTGTTTTCTATCTAAATTTTCACTAGCTTCTATGTATTTTTTATATTCTTGTGAATCAGTTCTTCCACCTGATTTTATCCATGCTTCATAGTATTTATTCTTATTATTTAATGCGTTATCATAGCTTTTTTGTTTATCATTTATTCCAGTAAGCATGATATTATATGTATTTTTAACACTACTAAATGTAGCCTCATATCTAGACAACTCATCATTAGCAGTATTTAATTTCTTGGCTACTTTATTAATTGTTGTATTATGACTATTTAAATTTTGTGTTTGTTTATTTTTAAGTGAATCTAACTGACTTAATAACTTATTATAATTTTCTTGTAAGGTTATTCTTTCTTCTTCTATAGCCTTAGTTTTCTTTTCAATTTCTTTATCAATATCACTGCTATCTAAAGTACAAATAATATCTCCAACTTTAACTATATCTCCCACACTTACATCAATAGATTTAACTTTTGCTGTGATAGGTGATGATACATTGGAAACTTCTCCACTTTTTACATTCCCATTAACTATTATGGACTTGTTAATTTCACCCTTTTTAAGAATAACAGTATCTTGTACTCCTTGTGAATTAGCTATTTTTATATTTTTAGCCTTTCTATATTTAAGAAACATAAAACCGCTTCCTAAAATTAGTATTACACTTATTATTGCCATTAATTTTTTATTTTTTAATATTATTTCTCTTATGTATTTCTTTTTCATATTATCACCTATACATCTTGTCAAAACTTCATAAAATCATATAAATTCTGACATACTCCTTTCATTAGTATTTAATAAATTTTTCTTTTATAGAACATAAAACTCAAGATTTACAATCCTCTATTCACTAATAAATACTACCATATACCCTATTTTTTGTCTATTTTCATATTAAAAAAATTAACTATTTTCATAAAATTTCATCATTAAAAATATCATAAAAAAAGAAAATAGATATTATATTCTTTTCCACCTGGAGACTCCAAGTCATAAGAAACATAATATCTATCTCTCATCATATAATGAAGATTTTTACTGATATAAATTCTGAAAATAATATAACTAAATCTCTTATCTTATTTCAATACCTGATTATTGAAATAGTTATATTCATACCAATGCTTAGGTGCAACCCTTTTATTTGCCCACATATTATAATACTCATTACTTATTAATCCATTCTTTTTCCCTTCATAAATAGCATCCTTAGCATCTAAAGATAAGCTTGAAATATACCATAAATCCATTTTTTCTCTTTCACTTATAAGCTTAATATTTTCCTTTGCTATAAAGTTATCTATATTACAGTAATTTAAAGCAAGGTATATAACCATAGCAGTTATAGCAACTGGCTTAAACAATGTCTTTTCTTTCCAAATAAATATAAGAAGAAATAAAAGTGATATACATAGGAATACTGTAAAAGCTTGAACTAAAACTCTAAGTCTTGTATATCCAAATTCTCCAATATATAAATTCATCTTATATATAGCAGCTACCCCCATATTTATAGTTAAAACTGTTATTATACTATACCCTATATTTAGAATACTATTTGTTTTTGAACTGTTAACAATAGTTTTAAGCTTAATAGATAGTATCATAATAAGATTTAATACAACTAAAAATACTAATTGGAAAAATCCATTTCTTGCATAATCTGAAAAAGTAACACCTGCTGGTAATTTCTTATTTAAATATAAATAAGAAACCTGTATTTTTGTAAATACTAAGTAAACTAAAATTATTGAAATTAAAACAGTTATTATAGTAGTCGAATTAAAAGTCCGCTTTAGACTTTTGCTATTAACTTTTTTAACCTTAGTTGCTGATAATGTATAATTTAATCCATAAACTAAAAACATTATAGCTACTGCTATTATTGCTCTAACAATAAAATCTAAAACATTTTTTATATTAATATAATCCCAAATATTTGATAAGTAATAGCTAAATACTTCATCAGCTCCTGAAAGTAACATCATTAAAACTATAACTAATGGGATAGAAATTAATATTCCTTTTAATATATACTTTGAGTATTTATTTTCACTTTCTTTATTAGCATTACCAAATTTATCTTTTAATTCAACTGAAAGCTTAGCTGTATTTTCTATAGATTTTCCAACTATCAATTCTAAGAAAGCAGTTATAAAGGTGACTAATTTAAATGGTATATTATCATAAGTTAATAATAAAAATCCTGAAAATAAGCTAATTGGAATAATAATTATATTTAAAACTCTAAAAAATTCATTTGTAAATATAGCATAAGCTACTGAAAGAATTATGCTTGAAGTAACAAAAAAGATTCCTAAAAAACTTTTGTTTTTAATGCCAACAATATTAATAAATAAAAATACCATAAGTAATATTATTATTGGAACTGATACTCCTAAATAATTAAATGCAAATATTGAAAATAAAGCACCTACAACTAAAGATAAAGCTATAAGATTTAAGGCTTTCTTATTATTTATTTTTCCATTTTCTAATTCCAAAAATTTATTACTTAAATAAGATTTACTGCTAATACTATAAGCCTTTGATAATGATTCAATAGCTAAGGATCTATAATTTATTAAGTTACACTTTCTTACTATATTTACTAGTAATTCTTCCTCAAACCTATTAAGATTATTTGCAAATCTACAATCTTCAAATACTATATCTTCCTTTAATAATTTAACTTCTGTATTAGTTGCATCAATAAAAACTAAGCTAACATTATAATTATCAAGCTTAAAGCTTTTTTCGTGCCTTATTAACTTTGATAAGCCTACTTCTACATTATCTTTAGTCCATCTTTCAACGCATTTTTCTGGAGTTTCATTGTCCTGCATTACTATTATTGGCAATCTATTAGTATTTTTTCTCAATAAAAGTAATTTTTCTCCCTTCATTAAAACTAATGATACTACATTGACCATATTACCCTCCTCTATTCATCTACATATTCTAATATATCTCCTGGCTGACAATTAAGTTCTCTACAGATAGCTTCTAAGGTTGAAAATCTTATTGCCTTAGCCTTATTATTTTTTAATATAGAAAGATTAGCATTTGTAATTCCAACTCTTTCTGCTAACTCATTTAAAGAAATTTTTCTTTTTGCCATCATAACATCTAAATTTACAACTATTTTCATGTTATTCTCCTCATCATATAGTTAAATCATTTTCTTCTTTAAAAGTTACAGCCTTATCAAAAACCTTAGCTAAAATATATATAAAGGCAGCTGCAAATAAAAATATAAATACCTCCATATCAGTATGCACTCCCATATTATCTACATAAATAAATTTAAATTCCTTAAAATTAGAATTAATAAATAAGTTTATGAAATAACATAGTGATATTATTAAACAAGAAACTGATATTTTCTTAAAAGCAATTGCATTAGATCTAACAAAGGGATCCCCCTTTATTAAGGTATTAATTATTCCCTTTAACATAAATACTATATAAAACAAGCTACTTATTCCTACTATTAACAATACTATTATTATTCCTTTATCAATTATTACATCTTCAATACCTTTTTCTATAAAATTACTATATACAAGTATACCTGTAAGAAATATACCAAAAATAATAGTTATATTAAGAATAATTGATAACATCCTTGATACTTTCTTTTCATTCTCCATTTCCATATAATCCCTCCGAAGTATTTTTAATATATATTATCATTAAATACAATCTTTATCAAGATATTTTTATTGAAAAACAATATTTTTTTATCATTTTAAATATATTTATATAAATATATATATATAAATTCTATCTGTATTTCGTTGTAACAAAATGGAAATAATGTTATTATAGTAATATATTTTTTTATTTTAAATGCTCATTTAATGCAATTTATATATTTTATAGATAATTATGTAAGGAAATGCTATGAAGAGTTCATTATATAACTTAATACCTCTAATATTATCATTATCAATAAGTCAAATTATTTACTTATTATTAGATAAAAAATATAAAGTTACAGATAAAATAAAATTACTATTAAATATTAAAGAGGACTTTAAACCTGTTTTTATTGTTTGTTTTATACTAACAATACTATTAGTTATAGGTATCTTCGGAATATATATTATTGATATGCCTGTAACTGTGTATTCTCTAATAGTTGGTTGCCTTTTAGGAATAAGTAATTCTATAATTCATCCACTAACTAATAAAGACAATCATAAAACAAGTTAATTTACAAATATGAGGTGTAATTATGAGTTAAATTACATTAAAAATGAATCTGAAATAATAAAAAATAACCAAGTCAACCACATTTATACGGGCACAGAAAAAAGTTTTAATTTTTATACATTGATGCTACTACTTGAACCTTTAGTATGGTTATAATAATCTATATTAGTATTTTTTATAAATAATAAAGGAACGTCTTAACTATAAACGTTCCTTTTACATTTTCACTTTTACTTCTTACTTATTACTTTTTCACTATTACCTATTACTTTTTACTTTCTTATTATTTTATTTCAATTTTGCCACTAGCAAAAGAGCTACTTCACTATTACTTCTTACTTCTTACCTATTACTTATTACCTTGCGAAGCATTATCTAACTATTTTCTTTACTAAGGCTCCAATTCCAACTCCCATCATTAATACACCAATTAACATTTCAATATTACTAAGCATATAAGATCTTGGAGATGGTTGTGCTTCATTTAGTCCAACACCTGCAAACATACCTACACTTAAATTTAAGGATTCATTATAATCTGTTAGCATTTTTCTTAAGTTATGAAATTTATTAATATTATCATAGGTTATTATTTCTTCATTTACCTTCATTCCAAATATTAAATATAATATTGAAAACAATGCAATAACAAATAATGAAAAATAAACTGCATACATAGGCCTTTCTCCATATCCACAACTTACAAGTCCAAGAGTTGATGCAATTTTAGGCATAGGTTTTAATGTTTTTCTTTGAACTTTTCTACATAAAAAATAGTATTCTCCAAAATTATTTTTCAAATTATTATCATTAAATTTATCAGCTATATTTTCATATACCGTATATATACCCTCATATTCGTTTCTATTTCTTTTTCTAAATTTTATCTTATCTATAAAAGTTTTTTCATCTAACTTTGTTTTATATTTATCTCTAAACTCTAAGTCTTCAATATAAGTACTTACAATTTTTGTTCCTGAAAGATTGGTGTCAGAAATAATTATCATTTCTAATGTTGAATCATATATAATTCCATTACTCATATCACTTAATTCAAAATTAGTATTTTTTAAAATACACTTATTAAAAATAATAAATTCTAAAGTGCAATTAATAAACTTTGCATATATATTACAGTGATTAAATTCACATGAAAAATTATCTTCCTTATTTAAATTAGGCTTATCATCTTTATCCTTCTTAACAAAAATACAATCTTGAAAAACTACTCCTCCACCCATTAACTCACATTCTTCAAAATAGCAACCAATAAATTTACAGTTGCTAAACTTTACATTAGAAAATCTACACTTTACAAATTTAGCACAAACTATATCTTCATCCTTAAATTCTTGAAACTCATCTTCCTTTTTAGGATGACCACCACCTATAACTAAATTATTATGCTCCTTAAAGCTATATCTATCATTTGGATTAAATTCCTTATATACATCTTTACTTTCTGATAATTTTTCAAATATTTTCACATTATTATGAATTCTTTTTTCTAACTGAGTTTTAGCAGCAGAAATTTCTTCTTTAAAATTAATATAGGCCATAAATTTTCTCCTTTAAGTTTTAATACCTATATTGTTTCCAAATACTTATTATAAATTCCATGCTTCCTTTAATAATTTAATTGCCTCTTCTATTTCATTATATTTTAAATTAGCATAGCCTAAAAAGACAGTTTTACTTTCTTCAATATTATTTAAATATGATTTCGATAAACCTAATACCATTACACCTTTTTCTTCTGCACTTTTAATAAGTTCCTCTTCATTCATTCCATTATTGACTTTTAATAGCAAATGTAATCCTGAATTAGTTCCTATAATTTCAGTGTTATTAAGATACTTTTTTATTAAAGTTACTAAAAACTCTCTCTTTTTTCTATATATATTTCTCATCTTATTTAAATGTCTTTCAAAATAACCTTCTTCAATAAATCTTACTAAAGCTTGCTGACTACTTCTAGATACAGTACAAGCTAAGAAACTAAAATCTTTTCTATAGATTTTCATAAGTTCATCTGGTAAAACCATATAAGCTATTCTTTCAGAAGGTGAAAAGCACTTTGAAAATGTACCTAAATATATAACCTTACCTTTATTATCTAGACTCTGTAATGCTGGTATTGGTTTTCCCTCAAATCTAAATTCACTATCATAATCATCTTCTATTATATATCTTCCCTTACTTTCATTAGCCCAATTTAAAATTTGAATTCTTCTATTAATAGGCATAATTATTCCTGTAGGAAATTGGTGAGAGGGAGTAATATGTATTACTTCTGAATTACTTTCTCTTAATCTATCTACATTAACTCCTTGATTATCTATTGATATAGGAATTGGATTAACTCCATTTATTTTCAATATCTTTTTAATTTTGTAATAACCAGGTTCCTCTACTGAAAATCTCTTATTTCTTCCTAATATATTTATAATTATTTGAATTAAATATTCAGTTCCAGCTCCTATTATTATATTATCTATCTTTGCGTTAACTCCTCTAGAAAATCTTAAGTAATTATTTATAGCTTCCCTTAAATTTCTATCTCCTTGAGAGTGTCCTATTTGCAATAATTCTTTATTCTCTTCTCCTAATATTTCCTTATTAATTTTTCTCCATATAGAATAAGGAAAGCTTTCTACATCAACTCTACTAGAATAAAATTCATATTGATATATTTTCTTTTTCTTTAACTTCTCATTTACAGCTTCTTTCTCAATATTAACCTCAAGAATACCTTGAAGATCTGAAACAAAATAACCCTTTCTAGGAAAAGAAATTATATATCCTTCAGTCATTAATTGTTCATATGCAGCTTCAACTGTATTTTGACTAATAGCTAAATAATGTGATAGCTTTCTTTTAGAAGGTAATTTACTATTAGACTTCATATTTCCCATTTGTATTTCATGTTTTATAAATTTATATAATTGTATGTATAAGGGAATGTTACTATTACTATTTAAATTTATAGTTAAAATATCCATACTATCACCTATCTGACACCATTAATTTTATTAAAACTGATACTTATCAAAGTTTCAGTTTATGTATATAATATTAACAATGACACTATTAATATGTCAATTATAGTAAGGAGTTTTATTATGCATTTGTTACATCCAATTTGGGCAGAAATAGACTTAAATAATTTAATAAATAATATAGAAGAAATAAAGAAAAAATCTAATAAAAGTGAAATAATAGGAGTTGTAAAAGCTAATGCTTATGGACATGGCGCTGTTGAAGTATCTAAAACCTTATTAAGCTTTGGTGTTAAAAAACTTGCAGTAGCCAATATAGTTGAAGCAATTGAGCTTAGAGAAAATAATATTGATGCTCCAATTATGCTTCTTGGAATAAGTGAAGATTATGCTATTAATCAATTAATTGATTATAATGTTGAACCTACAGTCTCAACTCTTCACTTTGCAAAAAATCTTAATGAAGCTGCAAGAAAAAAGAATAAAACAATAAATATCCATATAGCTTTAGACTCTGGAATGGGTAGAATAGGCTTTAAAAATACTTCAAAAGATATAGAAGATATAGTCCTTATTTCTAATTTAAGCAACTTAAAAATAGATAGTATTTTTTCTCATTTTTCTACAGCTGATTCTATAGATAAAACTTATTCAAAACAACAAATGGATATATATAATTCTATAATAAACACTCTAGAAGAAAATAAAGTTACTATTAATAAGAGAAATCTTTCTAATAGTGCTGCTATAATAGATATTCCTGAAAGTCATTATAATTATGTAAGACCTGGAATAATACAATATGGTTATTATCCTTCTGATGAAGTTAATAAAAGTACTATTAATATAAAGCCTGTATTAACTTGGAAAACTAGAATAGTTCATATTAAAGAAGTAGAAGAAAATGAATATATTGGATACGGAAAAAATTATAAAACAAATAAAAAGACAGTTATTGCAACCTTACCTGTTGGATATGCAGATGGCTATTCTAGAGGACTTTCTAATAAAGGAAGTGTAATAATAAATGGTAAACTAGCTCCTATTATAGGAAATGTCTGTATGGATCAATTTATGGTGGATGTAACGGATATAGAAAATGTAAATGCTGGAGATGAGGTTATACTTCTAGGCAGTGATGGAGAAGTAAAATTTGATGCTGAAGATATGGCAAATATATTAAATACAATTAGTTACGAAGTTCTTTGCCTAATAGGAAGAAGAGCTCCTAGGGTATATATTAAAGATAATGAAGTACTAGGTATACGATACCTTATGTAACCTTATATAATTTACCAAAAATAATAACAAAGGATATAAATATCATATTCCAGGCGACCTAGTAAACTATAAGTGGTCCTCATATGATATTTATATCCTTTCACTCAGTTAAACTTATATTTCATTAATTCACAACACTTTTTATTTAAAAATCCCTAAGGATTTTTTCATTAACTATCCACTATAACTCTTAGCTTTTACTTTTACAAGTATTTCTTTCTTTTAAAATAAATTATTTCTACAAATATTATTCCCAAAGTAAAGACCATAGAAAATATAAATCCAAAGTTATCACTTATTAATGGCATCCTTTTGAAATTCATCCCAAATATTCCTGATATTATAGTTAAGGGTAGTGATAAAACTGTAATTATTGTAAGTAATTGCATAGTTTTGTTCATTTTATTTGAAAGCTCTGAATTATAAATATCTATACAAGAATAAATTGATGATTCAATATTTTCTACTAAACTTAACGTATTATCTAATACTAACAATAATTTATTATATAAATCTAATTGATTAAACTCATCATCCAAGTATGTTATCATAGACTTATAATAAGTTGTAAACCTCTTAATCAGTGATACAGATTTTTTAATTTCTAATATTTCTTTATTATTTGCTTCACCTATACTAACGGCTTCTTGAAATAAATCATCTACTCTTGCTTCTATTTTTAATAACTCTTCACTATAAGAATATGAAAAATACTGAAATAAAAATAAACATAGCATATATTTATCTATCTTCTCATGTAATGCTATCTTCTCTTTAAAAAAATCAATTAAAACATCACTATAGTAATTTAATATAAATTTTTCTTTATCTATAACAGCATTAATGAATATTTTCTCACCTTGAGATAAAATAGGTATTCTTAAAAAAATCATATCTTTATTTTTAATTATTATATCCTTATGTATATTAGTAATTTGTTTTTCATTAATTCTATTTATATTATTTGATTCACATATACATCCAACTACATCTGATAAATTTTCATTATGAATTTCATCAGTAATAACATCACCATTAGATAAAATAGAAGTTATCATCTTATTCCCATCCCTTATATTTACTCTCTTTTATATTATAAGATACTAAGATGCCACTGCACAATGTAAAACAAACAATGACTATATAAAATAAAGAAGAAACTCCTTTAGCTTCTTCTCTATTTTATAATTCTTTAATTTTTTCATTATTTTATTTCTACACTAGCTTAACATTATATTTCTTTAACCAATTATTAATTTGAATTAAATAAGCTATCATTTGAGGTCCTGTCATTAATTGTCCATACCAAGGTGTTTTGTAGGATCTTCCCTTAGTATCAACTATTTCCTTAACCTTATCTTTATCTATAATATTTAATATTGGTGAAGTGTTATCTTTTAAAATTTCATTCATTACATTACAAACTAAATCAGTATATATGGGATTATGAGTTTTAGGATAAGGGCTCTTCTTTCTATATATAATATCTTCTGGTAAAATTCCTTCTAAGGACTTTCTTAATAGTCCTTTTTCTCTACCCTTAAGTAGTTTTATATTTGATGGAATATTAAATGCATATTCTACTATTTTATAATCTGCAAAGGGAACCCTTACTTCTAAGCTATTTGCCATACTCATTCTATCTTTTCTATTTAATAAATTTACCATAAACCATCTTAAATTTAAGTAAAATAATTCTCTCATTCGATATTCTAAACTACTCTCTCCATATAAGTGAGGAACTTCCTTTAAAGTATCACTATAAGCTGACTTAGCTACTTCTTCAATTTTTAAACTCTTTAATTCAGGACTTAAAATTGCCTTTCTTTCACCTATAAATCTTGACCATGGAAAAGTATTTGAATTTATCATCTCTTCATTAGTAAACCATGGGTAACCTCCAAATAATTCATCAGCACACTCTCCAGATAAAGCAATTACGAAATCTTTCTTTACTTCTTTACAAAATAAATATAAAGATGAATCTACATCTGCCATACCTGGCAAATCTCTACCAATTAAAGCATCATCTAATGCATTAACTAAATCTGTATGATTTAATACTACTGTCCTATGATCACTTCCTATATATTTTGCCATTACTTCTGCATAGTACTTATCTGATGTTGGTTGAAATAGTGATGATTTAAAGTATTTTTCATTATCTTCATAATCTATAGAATAAGTAGTTAATACTTTATTTTTCTTCTTATATTCCTCTGCTGCTATTGCAGAAATTGCTGAAGAATCTAACCCACCTGATAAAAAAGTACAAAGTGGTACATCACCTACTAGTTGCCTTCTTATAGCATCAGTAAGAAGTTCTCTTACATGCTCAATAGCTTCTTCTTCACTTTCATTGAACTCCTTGGCTTTAAGCTCCCAATACATATCCTTTTTTAATCCAAACTCATTTACAATTAAATATTCTCCTGGTTTAACCTCATTAATATCCTTATATACAGTTGTTCCAGGTATAACAGCTGGTCCTAATGCAAATAATTCAGTTAACCCATCTTTATCTACAACAGGTTCTACATAAGGATGTTTAAATAAACTTTTTACTTCTGAGCCAAATATAAAAGTATCATTTTTTATGCTATAAAATAGTGGCTTAACTCCCATAGCATCTCTTGCTAATACTATTCTCCTATTTTTTTCATCATAAATAGCAAAAGCAAAAATGCCATTAAATTTTGAAATAGCATCTATACCCCAATTTATATATGATAAAAGCAATACTTCTGTATCAGAATACCCTTCAAATTTATATCCATCTTCTATTAACTCTTTTCTTAAATCTTCAGTATTATATAGCTCTCCATTATATATAAGTACATATTCCTTTCCATCAACAACCTTTTTCATAGGTTGACCTCCACCTTCTGGAT
>NZ_JBNPON010000057.1:0-21606 GCF_050315195.1 Clostridium sp. SGI.024
AGAGAGAAATGTAATATTTCTCTCTATATTTACAATTTAATTATTTTTCACTTATTTTATTATCACAAATGCCTTATTTTGACATAGTTTATTATTAGAGTTTATTAATTGAAAGGATGTTTTTTATGTACTATCGTAAAGATGAAGATTGCGATAAATGTAAAGACTGTATAAATAATCCTGGTAAAGATTATTGTAATACTACATGTGAGGACAAAGATAAGAATTGCTACGAATCTTATAAAGTTTTCACTCCTAATGTTTATGCAAAAGCTTATGTTAACTTACAACCATACGGAAACTTATTTAATGTAAATGATTCCTTTGCTGCTGGAACTATTTTCAAAGATCTCTATAGTCCTTATTGCGATGTTAAATATGTAGGAGGTTATAAAAAGAATGAAGAGAAATGAATATTTAGAAATAATACAAAAATTGCAATTCTTTTTAGTAGACCTTAATTTATATTTAGATACAAACCCTTGTTGCGAACAAGCTGTAGCTGATTATGATAAGGTTTCTAGTGAGCTAAAGAAAACTGTTTGGAATTATGAAAAAGAATATGGACCATTAACAAACTTTGGAACTGCATATTTTAATAATCCAGATGAATGGGTTAATTCTCCTTGGCCTTGGGAAAATACTAAAGGAGGTAAAAATTAATGTGGTATTATGTTAAAACACTTGAACACCCAGTTAACTTAAAATCTACTGACATAAGAATGGCTAAGCTTCTTGTAACTCAATATGGTGGTCCAGATGGGGAGTTAGGTGCTGCCCTTAGATATTTAGATCAACGATATTCAATGCCTACTAATAAAGCAAAAGCTTTACTAACTGATATAGGCACTGAGGAACTTGCCCATGTTGAAATTATGGCAACAATGGTACATCAAATAATGGAAAATGCCTCAATTGATGAAATTAAAGCAGCTGGACTAGATGGTCATTATGCTGATCATGGAAAAGGATTATTTTATACTGACGCTACTGGAAATCCTTGGACTGCAACTTACATTCAATGTAAGGGAGATGTAATAGCAGACTTAACTGAAGACATGGCTGCTGAACAAAAGGCTAGAGCTACCTATGAATGGTTAATTAATTTAACTGATGATATTGAAATAAAAAAAATATTAGGCTTCTTAAGAGAAAGAGAAGTAGTACACTTCCAAAGATTTGGCGAAGCTTTAGTAGATGTACAAGATAATACTAAATTAACAAATTTCTGCAAATAAAAAAATAGTACAGGATTTTATATTAAGTGCTTTGTCAATTCATACCAAGTCACATTAATATAAAATTCTATACTTTTATTCTTTTATTAAATATTAATTAAATGGCTTATAAACGCTACTATCTAAATATTGTTCTGATACACATTCTCCTGCAGAGTTGTAGCCATATAAGTAAGCATCTGCAGATAATGGGCCTGTTTGATAAGCTTTTGCTACATATGTTATTCCACCAGTAGCTTGACTATTAGACCAAAACTCAGCAGTTACAGAATTACTACTAGCATACACATTAACTACTATAGGATAATCATATGGATTGGTAAATATTAAATCTGGCCACTCATCACCTATAGTTGCATCTAATCCTTGTGGAACATACTTAACTACCATTTCATGATATGTTCTAAAATCAGGTAGTATACCTGCTCTTAGTTCAGCATTATATATTGTACTAGAAATTTGACATACTCCTCCCCCAAGACCAGGTACAACCTTACCATTAAGGTAAGTATTAGCTTCCACAAATCCATTTGCTTTAGTTGTAGGACCTATAGCATTTACAGTTGAAAATGTATCCCCAGGCATAAGTAGCACATTCCCAATCATACTTGCTCCTACTTGAATATTGTGTCCACTAGGACCTGCATCAAAATAAGTTGTATAACTAGATATCATTTTATCTACTGATTGCAAAGCTTCTGTAGTTATTGAAGGATTAACCTCACTTAGTTTTACATCTATTGAAGCAATTTCACTACTATTTATATTACCTATAATATCTTTTATATTAGATGATAATTCTTCTTTATTTAACTCATACCCTACTTGTCCAGGTGTTATATTTACATGTCCACCACTTACACTTATACTAGCATTTTGTGAACTTATATTAACCTGCTCTGCTATTGTATCTAAAAACTCAGATATTTTATCTTCATTATATTTCATTTCAAATTCATAAGTTCTATTTTGTGGTTCTTTTATTAAAGTAAGCTGTTCTTTAAACTTCTTATCTTTTCCAAAGCTTAAAACTTCATTTTGAAAAACTTCATAATCTATTGTTGTATCAAAATCTACATAGCTTTTTTCAAAGCTATTTTCTTCAACTACAATATTTATCTTTTTTGCTGAAATTCCACTTACCATTTCTTCTAAAGCTTTATGCAATTCCTCTTTTGTCATTCCTGAAACATCTTTATTGAAAACAAAAGTCCCTGGATACACCTTATTCTCATAGCTATTTATAAGCTTTTTATTTTCTAAATGAATATAAGTAAATACAGATGCTACTATTATTACTAAAGCTATCGCTGTAAAAATTATTATATTTTTAATTTTACTCTTAGGTTTAGATTCTACTTCATTTGTTTTTGGTGTAAGATTATTATTCATTTATTTTTCTCCTTAACTCTTTATAATATTCTAATCTCCTTGTAATTTCCCTCCTTTTTAATTATATCAGATAATTATTACTATACTAAAATAATAACAATCTACGGCTCATATGTAAATATATCCCATAATATTTATATTAATTTTTTCTCTATATATACTATAATACAAAAAAGAATACCCATTTATTAAGATAAAAGTCTTATCTTAAATACAAATAGATATTCTTTATATATTTTATTATGGAGTTATTCTTGTTCTATCTCTTGGAATTAATGTTGCTTCCCTTATATTATTTAAATTTAATAACTGTGCTGTAATTCTTTCTAAACCTATTGCTAATCCTCCATGTTTTGGCATTCCATATTTAAATATTTCTGTATATCCTTCATAGTCATTAGGATTTAGACCTTTTTCTTTCATGCTATTTATTAACATATTATAATTATGAATTCTTTGCCCACCTGTTGTAATTTCAACTCCTCTAAATAATAAATCGAAACTTCTAGTTCCTTCTTCTCCTAAAGGCATTGTATACATAGGTCTCTTTTTTCTTGGATAATTAGTTATAAATATAAAATCACAACTTAATTCTTCCTTTGCATACTTACAAATAAGTTTTTCCCCTTCAGGATCTAAATCACCCTCTAAACCTTTTTTATTATACTTAGCTTCTATTATTTTTATAGCTTCTTTTAATTCTATTTTAGGTATACTACCATGAATTCTAGGAAGGTTAGCATTTAATAATTCTAAATATTTCTTACCTTTTTCTTCTACAGAATTTAGAATATATTTTATAAGTTCCTCTTCTAAATTCATTATTTCATATTCATCTTCTATAAAGCCAAATTCTAAATCCATACTAACATACTCATTTAAATGTCTACTTGTATTATGCTCCTCAGCTCTATAAACATGAGCTACTTCAAAAACTCTTTCAAATCCTGCTCCAACCATCATTTGCTTATAGAATTGAGGGCTTTGAGCTAGATATGCTGTTTTTTCAAAGTATTTTATTTTAAAAAGTTGTGTTCCCCCTTCTGCTCCTTCTGATACTATTTTAGGTGTAAAAATTTCAGTAAATCCTTTCTCTATTAAAAATTCCCTAAAGCTTTGAACTATAATATTTTGTATTTTAAAGACTGAATTTACTTTTTCATGTCTTAAACTTATTGCTCTATTATTTAAAGTAGTTTCTAAGTTAGCATTATAATCTTTTTTATTTATTTCAATTGGAAGTTCTTCTGATTCACTAATAATATTAATTTCTTCAATTAATATTTCAAATGGATTTAAAGCATTTTTACTTATCATTACTTCTCCAACTACACTTACTACTGACTCAATATTAATGTTATCTGTATTTATAGATTTATTTTCAATAACACATTGAACTAATCCACTTCTATCTCTAAGAATTAAAAAAGTTATTTCTTTAAGCTTTCTTATTCTATATACCCATCCTCCAACTTTTATTTTTTTCTCTATAAATTTATTAATTTCACTAACTATAATTCTTTTCATTATAAATCTCCTTTACTAAATAATAAAAAAATCCCCTTAAGCACGTCTGCTTAAGGGGCAACTAATTATTGCGGTACCACCCTTATTAATTTTAATAAATTATAAAAACTAATAGAATATACCATACCTAAAATTTTACTATAAATAAAAATCCTCCACTCCATATAGGAGTGAAGGTTTAGTTCACGGTACCATCCTAATTTAGCTTAATATAATAATATTAAAACTATCTCTAATCTATTAACGCTAGAACACGTCTTATCCTACTTTGTTTCAGATAAGCTTCTCCAGGATGTCCTTCGATACTACTTCCTCGTGAAGCTTTCACCATCCTTCACTCGCTAAGGATTACGTATATATCTACTCTTCCCTTCTTAGAATTTATTTAATATATTTTATTCCTTTTTGTAATTTCTGTCAATAGTTTTTAGATAATATTGCTTAGAATATATAATTTCTAATTAAAACATACTAAAGTTGGAGGTGATATATTATGACTTCAAAAGAATTACTTTATATAGCTGATGGTTTAGGACATGAAAAATTTATGGAAACTCTATGTAAGGAAACATCAACTAAACTACAAGATGCTGAGCTAAAAACATTAGTTACTCAATATGAGGCTAAGCATAAGGAGTTATTTGGCAAACTATTTTCACTATTATAAGGAGGACTATGAAATGGATGATAAATGCTTATATGAAAACATACTTCAGTTAACTAAAGGCGCAACTGATATGTATTTACATGCTACCACTGAAGCTTCTACTGAAAATATTCATCAAGTGTTTCATGATTTACTACATGAAACTTTAAAAATACAGCATGAAGTATATAAAAAGATGGAAGCTAAAGGATGGTATCCAGCCGAGCAAGTTGAGCAACAAAAAATTCAACAAGAAAAACAAAAACATACTATGAAATAATAAAAAATGAAGCTATCGCAGGTAGATTTTTTTACCATATAGTGCGATAGCTCCAAATTACTTATTATTATTTCTTTTTAAAAATATATACACATACTAATAAAATTATAGTTCCATACACTCCTATTAAAGCCGCAGATACCTCTCCCGTATTTGGTAATTCATTTGAATTATTATTTTTTCCATTAATATCACTTTTATCATTACTGTTATTAACAGGACTATCTATAGCACTTCCACTATCATTTCCTTTCACTAATTCTAGATTAGCCAAGGTTAATTCTAATTCTTTTTCTGCTTCATCCACTTCTTTTTGAGTCACTTCTTCATTGCTTAAAACAGCCTTACTATTAGATATTTGTAAGTTAAGTCTATTAATGCTTTCTGTAGTATATTTAGATTCATCTAAAACTCTAGCTTTATTTATTAATTCTTCAAGCTTAACTTTATCAGGTATTAGTCTTAAATTAAGGTAAGCTACAATTAAATTATTATACGCTTCATTTATTTGTTCTTGAGTAGCATCTCTATTGTTTAAAACAGATTTAACATTAACCAAGTCTAAATTAAACTTATTTACACTTCCTGATGTATATTTAGATGTATCTTTACCCTCTAATTCTGATAATAATTGTTGAAGCTTAGATTTATCAGCATATACTTCTATTTCTAGATTAGAGAATGCTTTATATAAATCTTCATAAACCTTCTCTACTTCTATAGCATTTTCATCTGCTATTATTGTATTGGCTTTTTCAAGTTCAGTTTGTAGTTTTTCCCAAGTTAAAGCTGTATATTGCCTTTCATCTAAAACATTAATTACTTCAATGAGTTTTTTAAGTTCAGCCTTGTCATCTTTCTTAAAATCTAGCATATGAATTACATTAATAAATCTTTTTGTAACTACATCAACTTGAGACTCTGTTGCATTTTTATCAGCTAAAATAGTTTTAGCATTTTCTAAAGCTTCATAAAATTCATTAACTACCGCTGGAACAACGTTCTCAAGTTCTCCATTTTCTTTTATATCTTCAGCATAATCTACTACTGCTCTTAATACTTTTTTATCAATTTCTGAAGGAGCTTCTTCAGATTCATCCGCCTTAATTTCTAACATATCTGAATTAAGAGATGTATTCCCAGCTTCATCAAAAGCTATTATCTTAACAACATAACTTTTACCATATTCTAACTCAGTTAGTTCATAATTTGTATTTGTTGTTGTTCCTAAAATAACTCCATTTACATATACCTTATATCCTTTTACACCTATATTATCTGTTGCTTCATCCCAAGAAATAATTGCTGTTGATATTGTATTTTTATTGACTTTTAAGTTATTAACATCATTTGGTCTTTCCTTATCTAAAACATCATTAGTTGTAATTTTAATGCATGGGAATAAAGCTTCTATATTATTTTTATTTACAGCCTTTACCTTAAACTCATATTCTGTTTTTGGAAGTAAGTTATCTACCCTATAATATAGATTTGTAGTACTATTTAATAAGCTTTCTCTCCCTGTTACATTATCAACTTTATAAATATTATACCTTACTGAATCTGGAATTAATGTCCAACTTAGCATTAATGTTGATGATTCAATTCCTATGGCTTCAACTTTTCCATCTCCTATTACTAGAGGTGTTGTTAAAGATTTTTCTATTAAAGCTATCGCTGTATCATTTAATGCTTTTGTTGCTGCTTTAATATCTGAATCAGTTGAATTATCATTATTCATTATATTTATTGAATTATCATAAGCTTCTTTAAATGCTCTCCAGGTTTCTTCTGTGTAGTCTTTTTCTACTTTATTTGAATTATTTTCAATACTGGTTTGCAAATCATTTTTATCTAATGGAGAATTTTCTTGAGTTGCAAATACTTTAAAATAATCAATATTTACCTGATTCTTACCAGCACGCTCTTTAGCAATTAACTTAATTGTATGCGAACCATTTTGTAAATTCTTAAAAGATGCAAGAAGTGTTTGTGCTATATTATTACCTTCTAAAGAATAATTAGTTGCTACTCCTCCATCTATTGAAATATCAAAACTAGAAAAATTAGTATGTTTGTGTACATATACTTCTATTCCAGTTCCATTAAATGTATATTCAATATTTGCACCTATTGTTGAGCTTTCTGTTTTGGTTGATCCATGATGTTTAGTTGGTTCTCCCGTCCAGGTTGACCAATTACCTTCCCATGTAAATGCTGTGTTTTTTATCCAACCGTTGTTATTTATTGCATCTTCTGAAATAACCTCTTTTATTGAATTTGGTATAGAAATTTTAACATCTATGGATTTACTTATTTCTATATTTTCTTTAGATGTAGCCGTAACCTTAACAGTTCCATTACTTGAATTTATAGTTAATAATCCTTTTTCATTAATACTAGCAAGATTAGTTGTGTTTCCTGAAGCATCCGTAACCTTCCATGATACTTCTTTATTTTTTGCATCTACAGGTGAGACATTAGCAATCATTTGCAACTTGCTATTAGCTTTGCTTAAAGTATAAATTCCTGAATTTGAAAATACATCAATATTCGTTACTACTGGTGCTGTATTATCAATAACCTTAAATGCATCTAACTCAACTTTAGCTCTACTTGCACTATTATTTTTTGTTGCAGTTGCCCTAAGTTTAATGGTATGCCTTCCTTTTGGTAAGTCATAATTGCTATAAATAATTTTTTTCCTTACTGTAGATGGGCTATAAGTATCAACTTCTCCTTTACTAACACCATCTATAAATACTTCATATTTACCTCTATCATAGTTTGTTACTACAAGCACTTCAATTCCAGTTCCTAAAAAAGTTAATTCAGCTGTTTCAGTTCCAGTTGGATTATCTAAGAATTTTACTGTTCCTTCATGATTAACTGCTTCAGACCAATTTCCCCAATTACCTACATAAGTTACACGTGGATCACTATCGTCAATATACCCCTCCATATTTCTTAAATCTTTTACATATACAAAATCTGATAATTTAGTTTCATTTCCATCAATAGTTGCAGAAATACTATATTTAAATGTTCCTAAGATATCTTGAGAATTTTTATCTTCAAATGTTGTAGTTGAAACATTCTTTCCAACTAACACCAAATCACCGTTATCTATTTGGCGATAAACATTATAAGTTACATCTTTCCCTTCTACAGCATTCCATTCTAAGTCAACAATACTATCTCCAATTCTATAAGCCTTTAGTTTATTTGGTGCTTCTAATTTTGAAGTTGGAATATTAGTTATTGTATAAGTTTCACCTTTAACTGTATCAAATGATATTTTTTCATCTTCTAAAACAGTATAATTAACTAAATTTCCTTTAGAGTCTCTAATAACTGATAAGCCTATATTTTCATATTTTGCAATACATTCTCCACCATTATTTGAAGTAATAGTAAACTTAGTAGCTTGTTTATCACTCCATTCCATACCAACTTCAAAGTTTCCTCTTGCTAATAGGCCAGATACCGATCCATCCTTCCATGCATCAGGCATAGCAGCCATTAAATTAATATATCCAAGATTACTTTGCATAAGCATTTCAGCTACTCCAGATGTCATCCCAAAGTTTCCATCAATTTGATATGGAGAATGAGTATCCCAAAGATTTGTTAATATACCACTTTTAAACAATGTACGAATTAACTTATATGCACGATTTCCATCACCTGTTCTTGCCCATGTATTAATTTTTTGTCCCATTGCCCAACCAGTACTTTGATCTCCACGATCATTAAGAGAAATTATAGCTGATTTAAGTAATTCAGGAGTTTCTAAAGAAATTAAATCCCCAGGGAATAAACCTAAAAGATGAGACATATGTCTATGTCCTCTTTGTCCCATACTCCCTAAAGTAGTTTCTTCATACCACTCTTTAATTTGTCCGTTATCTCCAATCTCAATAGGTCCCTTTAAGTTATTTTTTATATTTTCCCACTTTAAGATTTTTTCTGAATCTTCACCTACTAATTTAGCTGCTGTTATAACATCCTCATACATTTGCCAAATTAAAGATTGCTCGTAAGTATTTCCATTAGTTCTTGGTCCATGTTCTGGTGAATATGCTGGTGAACATACCAATTTACCCGTTTCAGGATCTTCAATTAACATTTGCTCATATAAAACCGCTTCTTCTTTTAACATTGGATAGATTTTTGTTCTCATAAACTCTAAATCCCCAGTATATTCATAATATTCCCATACATTCTGTAAAATCCAAGGAACTGCTGCTGGCGACCAACCCCAGTCAAAATTCCATCCTGGACAAGTCCACCCAAAAGGAGTATTTTGTGTATGTGCCATAAAGCCATTTTCTTTATTTTCATCAGTGCTTTTTATATTTGCATAAATTTCCGCTGTAACACGTCCTGGTTCTCTTAGCGAATCTATATATTCAATCAACGGTAATGCTGTTTCTGTCATATTAGTAGAATAAGATGGCCAATAATTCATCTGTAAATTTACATTCATATGATAATCTGAATGCCATGGAGAATTATTTCCTCCAACCCATATTCCTTGTAAATTAGATGGTAGTGAGCCTTCACGTGAAGAAGCTATTGATAAATATCTTCCATATTGAAATAACATTACTTCTAAAGCTCTTTCTTCACTTTTTGGTGCAGTGCCATTATTATATTTAGCTAGAAGCTTATCTGTTGACACAGTTGATGCTGTTTGACCTAAATCTAAATTCAACCTTGAAAAAATACTTTGGTAATCTGCTAAATGTGATTCTTTAAGTCCTTCATATCCTTTTTTAGCTGCATCTGTAACACGTTTACTAACTTTATTTGCTACCTCTGCATCTGTTTCACCTGTTCTATAATTAGGGTAATCGTTTTTATAATCTGTCGCTATTGAGGTTATTATAATAACTTCATCAGCATTTGTTACATTTACCTTTCCATCAGCTAAATCAGTAATTATACCACCTGTATTTATTACCTTAGTTTGAGAGTTAAACTTCATTTCGTTATCATTTAACTCACCTGCAATAGTAATTACTCCATCTTTTGAAGTCCTTGTAAACCTTCGACTATATCCATTATTTGTGTTAGGCCCTCCACCTCCAGTATTATCTGGTTCTACTCTAACGTCAAATGATAATTTTTTATTTTCACTAGCAGAAAGTTTTGTAACCATTACATTGTCAGGGTAACTTATAAAATATTCTCTAGTATAGTTAACATTATTATAATCATACTTCACGCTTGAAATTGCAGTATTTAAATCTAAATCACGTACATAGTGTTGTATATTATTAGTTTTTACCCCATTTTTGAAATCTAAATACATATTTCCATAGCTTAAAAAGTATCCATATCCTTTTGTTCCTGCATCATCACTAACACCAGTTAACTTGTTACATAAGCTATTAGCTGTAGCTGTATCTCCTCTAGCAAATGCATCTTGAATTGCTTTCATTATAGGAACATCTACTCCATTAACTTTAACTTTTGCATTAGTTACTATATTTCCTCCATTATAATTGGGACGACTTGGGCTTGGGCCACCAGACCAAAATGTCTTTTCCGTCAATTGTATTCTTTCATATTCGACTCCACCAAATACACTAGCACCCATATATCCATTTCCTAATGGAAGTGACCATTTTTCCCAGCCATTATAGCTATCTTCAGCTGGTGATTCATACCATAAGCGTAAATCTTTATTATTTATAGTTTTGCTATCTTCTACTTTATTTTCTAATGCAAATATTGCTCTATCAATTGATAATAACATGGTTACTACTAACATTACTGATATTATTTTTTTCTTTTTTATCATTTTTCTCCTCCTAAAATTAATACATCCAAAGTATGCATAAATAATTTTAATATAATTATTTGTCTATACCTTAGATGTATAAATAGATTTTTTGTATTCCCTATGAATATATTTCTGATAAGTGCCTTCTATAGGATATCTCTTGTCTATGGATTACTATGATTATAAGTATATTCATGATTATACGGAATGACTGATTTATTTTTGAATAGTATCTGTTTATATGATATCATTTACATTTATTGTAAACAAAGATTAGAATTTATCCTTTTATAACAGTAACCTCTATTATAAAAAGCAATACTTTTATTAAAATATTTTCTTTTAACGCCATCAACCTCCTATTAATATATATTAATAATACTACAGAATTATATTCAATAATTTATAAATATTGGTTATTATTGTAATTATATTGTTCTTTAGTATAAACTTTAACTTCATTAGGTAACTTAATTTGTATTTCTTTGTAAGTAATTCCCTTATTTTCAAATCACTTCATCATCTTATTAAAGTTCCAATTTACAATAAATCTATAATCACTTTCAAAAAGCCCGAGAAATAAAATATCAATTTATTTTTGATAATAGCTCCATATTTCGAGTGGAGAAGATGTGTGATATATTGTGAATCAAAATGAGCTCTTATTATGCTTGGCTAAAAAGACCGCCATCTGAAATGCTATTAAACTATGAAAAGTTAGTTTTAGAAATAAAATAATGTCGCTCCAAACTTACTTAAACAAGATTTCAATGTAAAAGCTCTAAAAAAGCTTATGTTTGGAGATATTACTTGTATAAGTACTGAGGAAAGGTGGCTATACTTAGCTACAGTTATCGATTTATTTGATAGATATGTTGTTGGTTGGGCAATGAACTTAAGTATGACTAGAAAATTAGTGATGGATACTTTTAATAGTGCTATATTAAAAGAGAGTCCAGAAGAAGGTTTCATATTTCATTCTGATAGTGGTGTACAATATGCTTCTTATGATTATCAAAACTTACTAAAAGATAAGTAAGCATCAAAAAATCGACGCATAGTAATTGAAAATTTAAAGTGATAAAATAAACTCCAAGTAGGGGCGGTATTGCTTTCTACTTAGAGTTAAAATTTAATATAATTATTTACGGGTTGATGCTCTTAATTCTGGTGGAAGCTTCTTTGACCACAGCATAATATCTAATAGCACTTCTTTATTATTAATATCTATCTTTGATATCATATCAAATAAATACACTAAGTATTTTTCTACTATTAAGCCGTTAGCTTTAGCAGTTTCAATAATACTCTTTAATTCTTCCTTCATTACTTTTCTTTGTTAACACTTTTAATCACCCCAAAAATATTTTATAACAAAAATTAAAGAGTGTCGACTTTGTCGACACTCTGAATGGAGCTGACATATCAACTCCATAAAAATATCTAAATCTATTTTCCTCAAGCCATATTTATATCTGCCAAATGACATGCTAAAAAATGTTCTTTTCCATCTATAATATATTTCTTTAATAAAGGTCTTTCTTTTTTACAGATATCCATACACTTTTTACATCTTGGGTGAAAATTACACCCAGATGGTGGATTAACAGGACTAGGAACATCACCCTCTAATATGATTCTCTTTCTATTCCTTTTTAAATCAGCTACAGGAATTGCTGATAACAAAGCTTCTGTATATGGATGTAGATAATTTGAAAATATTTCTTCTGTCTCAGAAAGCTCTACAATTCTTCCTAGATACATAACTGCAATTCTATCACTTATATATTCAACTACACTTAAATCATGAGTTATAAAAATATATGTTAGATTTCTTTCTTCCTTAATTCTTTTTAATAAATTCAAAACTTGTGCTTGAATAGATACATCTAATGCTGATACTGATTCATCACAAATTACAAGCTCTGGATTAATACATAAAGCTCTTGCAATACCTATTCTTTGCCTTTGTCCACCTGAGAATTCATGTGGATATCTATCCATATATTCTCTTCTCATATTAACTGCTTCAAGTATATCTCCAATTATCCTTCTTCTCTCTTTCTTTTCTTTTACTCCAAACTTTTTTAATGGATCAGATAAAGATTGATAAATTGTAAATGCAGGATTTAATGATGAATGTGGATCTTGAAAAACTATTTGCATTTTTCTTCTTGCTAAATCCATTTCAGTAGAATTCAAATGTAATAAACTCTTCTTTCCAATATCTCTTTGGAAATCATATACCATATCACCTGCTGTTGGTTTTACTAATTGAAGAATTGATTTACCAAGAGTTGTTTTTCCACATCCTGATTCTCCTACTAGACCTAAGGTTTCTCCTCTATAAATCTTTAAATCTATATCATTTACAGCTTGTACAAATTTGGTTGGTTTCTTAAACATACCTGCCTTAATGGGGAAATGAGTTTGCAAGCCTTTTAACTCCAATAAAACTTCCTTATTTTCCAACTTCCATCACCTCTTTATCCCTAAAACTATTTTTTAATACTTCATTATATTTAAAACAACGAACCATATGAGTTCCATTAATAAACTCTTCTTCTGGCATAGTATTACATTTTTCACATGCATAGTTGCATCTTGGTGCAAACTGACATCCTTTTGGCCTATCATATGGATCTGGTGTTGATCCTTTGATTGGACTTAAATCTTGATTTTTTCCTTTTCCTAAAATCGGTATAGATTTTAATAATGCTTCTGTATATGGATGAGCTGGATGCATTAATATTTCTTCAACGGTTCCACTTTCAATAATATTTCCCATATACATAACAGCAACATCATCTGCTAGTTCACTTACCACACCCATATCATGTGTTATAAGCATTATAGCAGTATCATTTTCTTTCTTTAGTTTATCCATAAGTTCAAAGATTTGGGCTTGAATAGTTACATCTAAAGCAGTTGTTGGTTCATCAGCAATCAATACCTTTGGGTTGCAACTCATAGCCATTGCTATCATAGCTCTTTGTCTCATTCCTCCTGAGAATTGATGAGGAAATTCATTTATTCTTTGTTCAGGAAAAGGGATTCCCATATCCTTTAATAAGCTTAAAGTTCTTTCTTTAGCTTCTTTTTTTGTAACCTTCTCATGGCATAATATATTTTCAGCTATTTGATATCCAACAGTATAAACCGGATTTAAAGCAGTCATTGGGTCTTGGAAAATCATAGCTATATCTTTTCCTCTTAAAGCCCTCATTTCTTTTCCATTTCTAGGAAGTTTATCTATTCTAATATCACCCTTATCACCATGATATATAATTTCTCCTTCTTCAATTCTTGATAATTTAGGTAATAATTGCATAATTGATGAAGCAGTTACACTTTTACCACAACCTGACTCACCAACTATGCAAAGGGTTTTTCCTTTCTTTATATTAAAAGAAACTCCATTTATAGCTTTATTACATCGTTGATTTGTATAAAAGAAGGTTTTTAAATTTTTTACAGTAATTATATTCTTATCTTCCATCTATCAATTCCTCCTTTATCCTTGTTGTGTTGGATCTGTTGTATCCCTTAAACCATCACCAAGGAAGTTTATACTCATAACAAATAAAGAAATAACAATACCAACTGGTAACCATAACCACCAATTATTTTGTAAAGTAAACATATCTTGTGAAGCATTTAATATATTTCCCCATGTAGCTATTTCAAGAGGTACTCCGAGTCCTAAAAAACTAAGAGCTGCTTCTTCTAATATAAACATTGCTGTACTTAGTGTTATATTAACTACTATTGGTCCTATAGCATTAGGTAACATATGTTTATAACAAATTATGAAATCGTTTAACCCGAAGGTTTTTAATGATTGTACATACTCTTCTTCTCTAATTGATAATATTTTTGCACGAGCCATACGATATACGCTTCCCCATCCAGTTAGGATAAATATAATAATTAAATTTGTTAAACTTTGTCCTAAAATTGAAACTAACATAAGAACTAATACTAATTGAGGGAAAGACATAAATACTTCAGATAATCTTAATACTATTTTATCAAACCATCCTCCTTTATATCCTCCATATACTCCTAGTAAAACTCCTATAAATGCACACCCTAATGCACTTCCAAGTCCAACTAATATAGAAATTCTTCCTCCGTATAAAACTCTTGCAAAAACATCTCTTCCAACTTTATCTGTTCCAAAAATATGCTCTGAAGATGGAGGTTTTAATACATTATTCATATCCACGGCTAAGGGATCGTATTTAGTTATTAAAGGTGCAAAAATTGATGATAATAAAATTATTAAAAATATTATTATCCCAACAATAGCAAGTCTATTATTTAAAAGTTTTCTTAAGGAACGATTTACTTTTTTCTTCCCCAAAGCGCCTGATTCTTCTAATTCTTTTATCTTGTCTAATTTACGATCAAATCTACTTTTTTTAATTCTTACTTCTGCCATAATAAACCTCCTACTCCAATTTAACTCTTGGATCAAGTAAAGCTGTTAATATATCTACTAAAAAACTTGATACTAATACTGTTGTAACTGTCATAAGAGCAATCATCATAACTAATGGATAATTTTGTCCTCTTACTGCAGTTGCAAAAGCACTACCAATACCAGGCCATCTAAATATAGTTTCTATTACTACAGCCCCTCCGATTAAAGTAGGTAATCTAAATCCTATTAAAACAACTACCGGTGTTAAAGCAACTCTAAATCCATGCACAAGATTAACCTTCCACTCTGGTAATCCCTTGCTTCTTGCTGTTCTTATATATTCAGCATTCATTGTATCTAACATACTAGAACGTGCATATCTCATAACCCCAGCTGTAAGAGATATTCCTAAAACTAAAGCAGGTAATATTAAATATTCATACCTATCAATAAAGGCCGTTTTACCTGGCATCATACGACCACCTACAGGTAGCCATCCTAAATTCAATGAAAATATTAATATACAAACCATTCCAAAGAAAAATTGTGGTATTGATACTCCAATCATCCCAGCAACAGTTAATAAATTTTCTGAAAAAGTACCACGACGTATTGCACTAAATAGTCCCAATGCACTACCTAAAATAGTTGAAATTAATAAAGCAGCTATAGCTAATTCTAAAGTTGCTGGTAATAAATCTTTTATTATATCTATAATAGGAACTCCACTTGATACACTGTATCCGAAATTTCCTCTTAATATTTCACCAAGCCATCTAAAATAACGAAGTATAAATGGATCATTTAATCCATATGCTGCACGTATTTCGTCTAACTTTTCTGGATCTACATTTGCAAGCATTTCTGGACTTATCATATGTGATACTGCATCACCAGGGGTTAATTCAAGCCCTAAATAAATAATAAAAGTTATAAGTATTAACATTGGAATTAATCCTAATAACTTTTTAATTATGAATTTTCCCATAATGTCCCTCCTATATTTAAAATCAAGAGACTGCAAATGCAATCTCTTAATTCTCTAATTTATTTAATTTATCTTCCAGTTTTGAATATTCCAATCATAATTGAATTGAGGATTACCATATTTCTCAATACCTGTTTCTAATCTATTACTTTCAATTAAGAATATAGGTTGATAATATAATGGCATTGTGAATAAAGTTTCATTTTCATATTTTTGTAATTCAAAATATGCTTTCTTTTGAACTTCAGGATCCATTGATGCATTGGTTGCATCTATTAAACTATTTAAAGTATCATCTGATGGTGTATGTGAATTTGAAGGTGATCCTGTTCTATATCTATCATAATATTCATGCATTGATAATGCTGCATTTGCTGCATAAGCCATATCCCAATCTACAGCACTTGGACCATTTACTTGATCTTGAGGTGCTTTCCAAAGAATAGTTGCTAAGTCTCCTTCAACTAATCTAAAGTTCATCTTAATTCCTACATCACTTAAATATGATTGAATTGCAGTCATAAAATCTACTGTTAATTGATCTGTGTAATAATAAACAACATCTATAGTATAATTAGAATGCCAATTAGCTTCTTTTAATAATTCTTTTGCCTTTTCAGGATTGAAATCATAATTGTTTAATCCTTCTACTTTATCTGCTCCATTTGGAGTTAAGCTATTTGCTGGTATTATAGTGTCATCGAATAAGTTCTTTCCGATAGTTTCCATATCGATAGCATATCTAATAGCTTGACGTACTTTTACATCAGCCAACGGAGATTTTGTTCCATCAGCTTTATCAAATTTATTTATATAGAATAAACGAGTATATCTTACATCTATTTGAGTTAACTTTATATTACTTTCTTCTTTTAATGCTTTTACATCAGCTACACTCTTAGTGTATCCATAATCTAATAATCCTGACTTAACATTATTAACTAAGTTAGTATCACTATCTCCAGGGCTTGGAGTTAAATGAATTGTAAAATTAGCAACTCCATCATAGTATTTATCAAATGGTACTAAAGTAGTGTAATCATTCATCTTAACTTCTTGAATCTTAAATGGACCTGATCCAATTGGACTTTGGAAATATTCAGCTTGTTGGAACTTTAGTGGGTCAACACCATCAAAATACTTCTTAGGCAATGGTGCAAATTGAGTAAATGTTAGTAATGCATCTGGTGCCACTTTATCAAAAGTAATTGTAATTTTATTACCATCTATAACTATGCCTGATAATCCATCTGTTTTACCTGCTAAGTAATCTTCACTACCAACAATTGCTTTGAAAGTATTTAAAAATACTGAGTTAATTACTGCTGTTTTCATTGAGTATTCGATACTCCACTTAATATCTTCACCAGTAATTTTTTCTCCATCATGCCAATAAATATCATCTCTTAAATTAAATACTAACTCTGTTCCATCTTCACTAAGAGTATAGTCTTTTGCTAATTCACCTTTTGAAGGATTTAAATCAGCGTCAGCTTCAATCAAATGATCATATAAAACTTTGGTGTATGTGTACACTCCAGGATTTAGCCAAGGTGTTTCAAAGAATTCTATTGGTCCACCATTTGAATAAAGAATTTTTTCTTCATTTTTAGTTTCCCCTCCTCCTTTATTACCACCACAAGCAATTAATGATACAGTCATTATAGCAACCACAATAAAGCTAATAACTTTTTTCACCATAATCCCTCCATCTCTTTTCCCTTAATTATTCCAAATAAAATTTCCACTCCATTTTACATTTTATTTTTGGAGTTAAATTCCATTTCTATCTTGATTATAACATCAGTTCAGAGTATTGTAAACGTTTTTACCCTCAATTAAAACTATTTATCCCTTTCATTGTTTCTATATTTTTTAAAAATTTACTCAAAAATCTATTTTTATTTATTAGAATTTTAAATAAATTTTACTGTATAATAGTTATGAAAATATACTGCTCCTTTATCCCTTCTGCAATTAGTCCCTATTCTCTTTCAGATACCTTTAATTCCATTCTTTCTCAAATTAATTACCTCATAGTATTTTCTTTATGTCCACACTCAATACATTTATAATATTTCTTTCCATATTGATTATTATCATAGGCATATTCATATTCCTTCATTATTTCTCCACAAACTGGACAAACCTTTTCTTTTGAATCTTTCAAGCTAATTCCTCCTTTTTGTTTGTAAAAATTTTATTATAAACTATATTTAAAACATCTTCTTTATCCTTTATTGAATCTAAACCTATAACTTCTATAACTTTATTTGATGAAAGAATAATATAGTTATTTTCTTTTTCATTAGTATAAACTTTAACTTCATTAGGTAAATTAGTTTGTATTTCTTTATAAGTAATACCCTTATTTTCAAACCACTTCATCATCTTATTAAAGTTCCAATTTACAATAAATCTATAATCACTTTCAAAAAGTTCATAAGATAACTTCATTTTCCTACCATTAGCTGTATAAAATAATTTATTAGCTATAAAACTACTTTCTTCATCAACATATATATCTTCTTCACTACTAACTTCATCATTAAAATCTTTTAAGCTTAATGAATACTCTTTACTTTTTACTCTATTACTTTTACTTTTAAATATATTAGGAACTAAAAAATTATTTAGAACCATAATAGAAACAATAGCGATAATAAAACAAGTAGATACTGTTAACTTCTTTCTTATACTATCTTTTTTATTTTCTGTAAAATACCCTAATAAAAATAAACCACTTATTATTGATAAGATAATAATTGTAATATCAAAATCTTCTTTATTTTTTTCAAATATTATTGTAATTACACCAATTATAGCAGCTAAAAATATAATAGTAATAATACTTCCCTTAAATCTTATCCATAAAGTGGAGGATTCTTTTTCTTTATTCTTTCCTAATCTAAATTTAATTAATTTATATAAGTCTATAAGGCATGTTGATATAAATATGATCATTATACTCATTCCTAAAAGCCTACCATTATTAGTTAAATAATTCAGATTTTCTCCTTTAAATATTAATATCAATTGATTTAATAATATAATCGATATAAATAATATTTTTAAAATTAACTGACTTAATGAGTTATGAAATAAAGCTTGTATATCTTTATTTTCTCTTTTTCTAATTATACTTTTTTTATCTTCATTTTCTTTATAAAAAACCTGTAATTTGTTACATTCACAAGAATAACTCCATCCTAATTCTTGAAGCTTTTTTCTATACTCTAAAGATAATTTTTTACCTAATTCTTTATTTAATGCAACATCATTAACCATATCTATTTTATATTTTATGTTCTTTGGTTCTATCTTCCTAAACTTAATATAAAGGTTTGAAAATTTTTCTAGCATCCAACCTTTTAATGCCATTTCTTCTAAGTAAGTTTCTAAAGCATCTATTTCATAAGAATAAAAATCTATTAATACTATTCTTATATCCCCAAATCTCATTAACTTCCCCCCTGTTCATATTATAAAGGTAGATCTCTTTTATCAAACCTTAATATTCCAATTGTATATAAAATTACTCCTATTAATAGCAAAATTATAAACATCCATATTCCAGAACCTTCTCCTTTAATCAGCTTGTCTGTGTTAAATAAAGAGAAAATTGTAAAATATTTAAAATTCTCTAGCTTTCCACCCATATTAGCTAAAAGTTGAATTATAAAGAATCCAATGGGTATACCTGCACTTAGTGAATAAGATAACTTTGTATCATTACTAATGCAAGAAGCAAAAAATCCTAATCCACTTATTGATATATGAAGACAATAAAGTCCTATATTAAGCAAAATATATTTTTTAATATCAAGTTCTCCTGGAAAATATACTTCACTAGAAATTATTCCAACTAAAGTAATAAATAAGATTAAAGTTCCTATTGAAAGTAGTAAGAACAATCCTTGTGTTATTGCAATTTTTCTTCTTTTATTTGGAGTTGCTAAAAGATATGCCATAGATCCACTGTCAACATATTTTGCAATAAGCTTATTTGCTATAATTATTTCAAAAATCATTGGAAATACAATAAAAAGAAATCCAAATAAATAAGTATTTATAAATTCTATTAGTGTGGTTCCTGAGTTAGTCATACCAAAAGCAGCCATCATCTCTGGCATAGCTTTTTCAAATTCAGCCAATGCCTCTCCTATTTCTGGATCAAACATTGGAATTATTACAGATATATACATAGTTAATACAGCTGCAAAAATTATAAAAAGCTTATAATTTGATTTAATTTCTCGTTTCAATAATGGAATGCTAATCATTATTTTCACCTCCATAAAAATGCATAAATAAATCTTCTAAACTTTGAGTATATGATTCTAAATTTAAAACTTTATACTTTGTTAATGCTTTAATAAAAGGCATAATATCTCCTTTTATAGCTATAGTTACATTATTTTCATTTACATCCTTTACTTTAAAGCCTTCTTTTATAAATTCATTTGCCATATTTACATTTTCGAAAGTAATATTATAAATCTTTTGTTTAGATTCCTTTAAAGTAGATATATTTTCAACTGATACTATTTGTCCTTCTTTTATTATAGCTGCTCTATCACAAGTCTTTTCTATTTCTTCAAAGCTATGTGATGACATTAATATAGTTCTTCCTTTTTCCTTTTCTTCTGCAATCAATTTAATAAATTCATTTTGCATTAATGGATCTAATCCACTAGTTGGTTCATCTAATATTAAAATATCAGGCTCCTGCATAAACGCACATATAATACCTATTTTTTGTTTCATCCCCTTAGACATCTTTTTTATTTTCCCGCTAGGATTTAAATCAAATCTTTTTATAAGTTCCTCTGCCCTTGATAAATCTTTTATCCCCTTCATTTCAGCAACAAACTTTATAAATTTCCTTCCTATCATATCATCTAAAAAAGCGATTTCCCCTGGCAAATATCCAAGAGACTTTTGTATTTCACTAGAATAATCAAAACAATTTAGTCCATTAATGCTACAGTTTCCTTTATCAGCTTTTGAAAATCCCATTAGATGACGAATTGTAGTAGTTTTACCTGCTCCATTTGGTCCAAGGAACCCTAGCACTTCTCCTTTTCTAACTGAAAAATTTATATTAAAAATCCCCTTTTTATCTCCATAATCTTTAGTAAGATTTTTGATTTCTATTACATTCATTTCAACCCCTCCTAAGAGTTTATATCAGTACCATTTAATAAGTTATATTATACTATATATTTATTTTATACTCAATTATTATTGCTAATTTTTGTATATATATTTTAATTATATAACATTTGGAATATAATGTAATTATAAAACTTAATTTA
>NZ_JBNPON010000058.1:0-21277 GCF_050315195.1 Clostridium sp. SGI.024
TTTATAAAATATATTCATTCTCCATGTTTATATATGACAAATATTTAAGTCATAAATATTTCCTTTTAATTTTCTATAAGTATGCAAATAAGAATAAAAAAGTGATAAAAATCTTGATAAAATAATAATTATTTCTTTCTGATAATAATTATTGATAAATTCATTATAATATAGTATACTAATATAAAGTGAAAATATATAAAGGGGTGTTGTATATGGACGGAATTGCATGTGCACTTAGTAAAAAATGTAGAAAAGAAAAATCAGAAGAAATTGTAAAGAAAATGAATCAAGAGCAAGAAGAATACAAAAACATTTACGAAAATGAAAATAATAAAAACAATAAAGATAATAAATAATTATAGATTAATGTTAATACATTAAATAATCCGTAAAAATAGCTGCCTAAAGTAGACAGCTATTTTTACGGATTATTAATTTCATATTACTTGATTTAATTGTATATAAAACTTACCAACATTTACTCTTACTTATTATCTACTACCTATTTTTTCTCCATCCTTATGTTCTTCTCTACCATTCCCATTGCTTTATAAAATTTTAATGCTACCTTATTAAAGCTCCATACCCCAAGTTATAATGATTCTGCACCTTTATTTTTTATTAAATTATAAATATACTCAAATAAAATTTTCCCTAAACCCTGTCTTCTAAAAGTTTCTTTAATGCAAATTTCATCTATATATGCATAATATCTATCCTTTAACAAATCTATATTCTTTGGCTTTGTTTTAATAAACTGTTGAAATTTGATTAACCTCTATAAATATGGTTATAATATATAATATAACTACTATTTAGGAGGTTTTTTATGCCAAGAGTTAATAATGTTATTCAGCAAGTTTCACAATTAAATACATATGAGCAAGAGAAGGTATTTGATTTTTTAAAGACTGTATTGATGTCAAATGGAATAACTAACTCTATAGATGAAGAAATCGCTGAAAATAGATTTAACAAGGGGAAGTGCTGTCCTTTTTGCAATCATGATAAAATATCTAAGTATGGAAAATATCATGGCAAGAATGGCGTTAAACAAAGGTATAAATGCCAAAATCCAGAGTGCAAAAAAACTTTCAATGATTTTTCTAAATCCCCAGTTTCAAGTAGTAAAAAGGGATTAGATAAATGGCTACTATATGCTCAATGTATGATAAATGGTAACACTATTAGGCAATGTGCCGAAATTGTTGAGATTAATATTGCAACAGCTTTCTTTTGGAGACATAAAATTATAGACGCTATTAGAAAATTTATTGGCTACGGCTCTCTTGAGGGTGTTATTGAACTCGATGAGACATACTTTGCCCTTAGCTATAAAGGGAATCATAGCAAAAGTTCTAATTTTACTATGCCAAGGGAATCAAGAAAGCGTGGTAAAGAAATAAATACAAGAGGTATATCAAAGGAATTTGCCTGTGTATTATGTGGTGTAGATAGATTAGGAAATATATATACTGGTTTAATATGTGATGGCAGACCTAACTATACTGATATAAATAGGGCTTTATCAGAGGTTGTTGAAGAAAATTCTATTTTATGTACTGATAAACATAGGAGTTATATCCCATTTGCGGCTCAACATAATTTTGAATTACATCAAATTAGGGGCGGGAGAAAAACTGTGGATATTTATAATATTCAAAGAGTCAATGCTTTTCATAGTAGCTTAAAAAGATGGATAAGAAAGTTTAATGGTGTTTCAACCAAGTTCCTAACAAACTACCTATTTTGGTATAAATGGACCCAATTATTTAAAACAGAAATTGAAAGAAATAAGCCTAAGAAATTCTTTATTCATGCTAACTCAACACATTCTATATCTTTAATAAAGGACTTTAAGATAAGAAGACCAATATATGTATAAAAGGTAAAATTTGTTTTTATTTTACTGTTTTTAGTGTACAATAAATATAATGATTGATGAACAATTGTTATATATTGCGAAGCAAAAGGATAGGAGCATAGCTCCTATTTTTTATTTTATCTATAAAGTATATTGTGATTTTGCTAGAAGTGAATCGGAGTGCTTTACAGTAAATATAGTTTATGGTATTATTAAATACATTAAAATATGAAAGGAGTTGTAGTTATGAAAAATTTATATATAATGCTTAATAAATTAAAAAAAATATACATTACTCCTGGGTATATTATAAATTAGATAGCATATGCATAGTGAATTAAGGAGATTATGAATGAAAGCTAAAAGTAATAATTATAGAGGAAAAGTTGATATTAGTGTATCGCAAAATTTTATTACTAGTAAAAATACTATATATAAATTAATAAAAAAAACAAATATATCCAAAAATGATTTTGTTATTGAAATTGGACCAGGAAAAGGTCATATAACAGAAGCTTTATGTGAAAAAAGTTATTGGGTTACAGCTATAGAACTAGATAGAAGTTTATATGGAAATTTAATAAATAAATTTAAAAGTAAAAATAATGTTACTCTTATTAATAAAGATTTTTTAAATTGGAAATTACCTAAAAAAAGAGAATATAAGGTATTTTCTAATATTCCTTTTTATATAACAACAAAGATTATTAAGAAATTATTATTAGAAGAGTTAAATTCACCAACTGATATGTGGCTAGTTATGGAGAAAGGTTCCGCAAAAAGATTTATGGGAATACCTAGAGAGAGTAAATTATCATTACTTTTAAAAACTAAATTTGATATTAAGATAGTGCACTATTTTAATAGAGAAGACTTCCATCCCATGCCTAGTGTAGATTGCGTCTTAGTATATTTTAAAAGAAAATATAAATATGATATATCTAAAGATGAATGGAATGAATATACAAGTTTTATATCTAAGTCTATTAATAACTTAAGAGATGTATTTACAAAAAATCAAATTCATGCAGTAATTAAATACCTAGGTATAAATCTTAATAATATTAGTGAAGTTTCTTATAATGATTGGATACAGTTATTTAGATATAAACAAAAGATAGATTAGTAATAGTAGATTTAAATTAGGAGGTGTTAAAAGTAAAAGGAAAAAATCTAATATTCCTAATGTAGCTTTAGTAGGATATACAAATGCTGGTAAGTCATCTGTTATGAATGCTTTAGTAGAGAAGTTTATAAATGATGAAGATAAAAAAGTATTTGAAAAAAATATGCTATTTGCAACTTTAGAAACTTATGTTAGAAATATAAAATTAGATAATAATAAATCTTTTTTATTATCAGATACAGTGGGATTTGTTGGGGATTTACCTCATAGTTTAGTAAAAGCTTTTAGGTCTACTCTAGAAGAAGTTTGTGATGCGGACTTATTACTTCATGTGATTGATATATCTAATCCTAATTATGAAAATCATATAAATGTAACAAATGAAACATTAAATCAAATAGGGGCGGATAATATTCCTGTGATTTATGTATATAATAAAGTTGATTTAATGGAATTAGATACATTCAATATAGAAGGGATGCTGGTTTCAGCTAAAAAATATATAGGTATAGAAGAATTATTGGAATCTATATGTAAAAATATATTTATGGATTATATAAAATGTAAGGTTATGGTTCCTTATAAAGATGGTAAAATGACATCTTATATAATTGATAGTTCAACTGTTCTAGAAACTGAATATACTAATGAAGGAACTTTATTTAGTATAGAATGTAGTAAAGAGGATTATGTTAAATACCAGTCATATATAATCTAGAGTGATTCTAGGTATCTATATAAACAATGCATAAATGAAAGAGGATGTCGCATACCAATTGAAAATTGTTCATGTGATAGCCTCTTTTATATTTGATAAGTAATTAGAAATGATTTTATTGTATGTGTTTATTGCAACAATAAAGTAAATAACTACAAATGATGCTAAAGACATTAAAATAGGATAAATAAATACTTCCAAAACCAATTAAGCTAGAGATAAATATACTTGTAAGAATGACTTTGTCTTTGTACGACTACGATGGGGAAAATGTGTATTAAAGAAATAACAAAAATACTTTAAATGAAATGTGTAAATTAAGTTAATGCTATAATATAATAAAGTGAACAATATTAATATATTGCGATTCAAATAGGATGTCCAAATGGACATCCTATTATGTTATGCTAATTTCAACACTATTTTAAAATAAAGCCTATTCTTTAAATCCACATATCTAATAATGGTATAACCTACCACTTTATCATCTACTGTAATAACTATTACTTCTATATTATCCTTTAAAATTTCATTATAATAACTTTTATAAATTGGTTTTCTTTCTTGCTTATATATATCTGGTCTATTTTTCACATGATATAAATGCAATTCTTTAGAAATATTACATATACTTTTGTAATCTTTCACTTTTGCAACTCTAATATTTATCCCCAAAAAACCACCCCATAACTTTAAAATGCAAACTATTTAATTAACAACTAATATATGTAACATTCTTGAAATTTTCTCCTATAATAAATTATAAATAATCTATCAGGAGTTTATTTATGAATTTTAACGATGATGATTCAATTCTTTATGAGGATGCTTCTAGCTTAAGACCTCCTCCTTTTTCAAACTTTCAGCCCTTTAATCCTAATCCAATTCCTGGTTTCCCAGCTAATTCAAATCAAGGTAGTAATTTAAATGTTGGCCCACCACCTAACTTTACTCCTAGTAAAAATACTCCTGGAGTTAAAAGTTTAACTCAAGAAAGTAGTGTGACTAAAGGAAAAGAAGCTCAAACTAAAGCTGTAAGCCCTGGCTCTATTAGTTTTTGCTTATTTAAATTTACTTACATTTGGGAAAGAGGTGGTAGGAATTACTGGGCATTCTTACTAAATGTTGATAGGAAAAGTGTCTCTGGATTACGTTGGTTTAGAGGAACTTGGGTTTACTTTGGAGTAGACTTAAACAGAATAGATTCATTTATATGTTATAGAAATAATCCTACTGAAAATCAAAGCACAAGAAAAGAAACCTTAATTCAAACTAAAAAGGAATTTAAAATTGATGAAATTAAACATACTTATACAAGAGTACTATCTTCAATAGAAATTCCTGAAGAAAGAAATGATTTTATAATAAGTTACTTAGGTGAAGTTGAAGGAAATGATTTAACTGTAAAAGTACCATGCAAACAAAGAAGGACTATAAGCTATAGAACAGTTTTAGAAGTTAAGTATCCTGAAAGCTTTAATAAAAACTCAATAGAAGAAATTAATGAATTAGCACTTGAAGCATCAAATGAAGCCCTTAAATATTTAGATGATTTTAGAGATAGCAAGAAATTCCTAACGGCTTTAGAAGTCTTTACTAATTCCACTAAAAATATGGGGAAAGCTGTAAAGGTGTTTTCTGAGGAATTTAATGCAAAGCTAAAAAAACTTAAACTTCCTAGGGAGGCTTCAAAGGAAATAGAATACACATTGACAGAAGAAAAAATAGAAGAACCTTGGAGAATAGTTTAATAAATGAAGAATATAAAATGGACTCTATATAAATAGACTCTCTTTACGAGTGTCTACTATATAGAGTCCATTTTAAAATTAAGCTCTCTCTTTTTTCTCATTATACATTGTTATTCCAAGGGTTAGTACTAATCCACCCCATAATACAACTGCACCTAAAGTAAAAAATCCTACTGCTACTCCTGTCATCTTAATTACTCCTTTATCTTTCTACAATTAATTTAATATACTATTATTTTTCCATTTATTTTTACTAATTATTAATGCTAATATTATTCCAAATCCAATTATGCTCCATCCATAAGCAAATAAAGCTGAAGCTTCATATCCGCCATAAGGTGTTTTTATTTCAGTAATTATACTTTGAACTAACATATATATTAATATTGATGGTGTAACAAACTTAACACAAATATTCCACCACTTACCTATTTTAAAATAAGAAATTGAATTTGTATGTTCTCTTATTATTTCTGGGCTAGCAATCCAGCCAATTAATACTACTTCTAATAATCCAACAACTACTATTCCATAGTTATTTATAAAGTTATCTATTATATCTAATAAATAAAGTCCTGCTCCTGTTGAATAAAAACTTCCTATTCCGATACCTAATAAACAAATAGTAGCAACTACTTTATTTCTAGACCATCCAAACTTATCAATAAATGGTGCTGCAACTGCTTCTATTAATGATACTGAAGAAGTTACTCCAGCAAATAGTAAGCAAACAAAGAATAATATTGCTATTAAGTTTCCTAAAGCACCCATTTGACTAAATACTTGTGGGAAAACTACAAAAGCAAGTCCAACCCCACTTGATACTACTTCACTCATTGGAACACCACTTGAATTTGCCATAAAACCTAAAATTGCAAATACAGTTATTGCAGATAAGAATTCAAATCCACAGTTTGCAAAAGCAGTCATAAATGCACTGTTATTAATATCAGTTTTCTTAGGTAAATAACTTGAGTAAGTCATCATAATTCCCATTGCTAAACTTAATGAAAAGAAAACTTGTCCATACGCTGCTACCCAAACCTTTGGCTGCATAACCTTAGACCAATCCGGTGTAAATAGCGTATTTAATCCTGTTGAAGCTCCTTCTAAGTTTACTGCTTTTATAGCAATAATTATCATAATAACTATAAGAGTAGGTAAAAGTACTTTATTAGCTTTTTCTATTCCACCTTTAACTCCCTTATAACAAATAAACCAATTAATAATCCAAACTATCAATATTCCAAATAATATTGGTAAAACATATCCTCCAAATTCAAATGGTGATTCTGTAAGCTTTAAGAAATCATTGTGGAAAAATGCATTTGTATCACTTCCCCAAAGCTTTGTAAAACTAAATCTTAAATAGTTAAAAGCCCAACTTAAAATCATAGAATAATAAGCTAAAATTACAAAAGCACTGATAGTTGGCCACCATCCAAGCCATTCCCATTTTTTATTTACTTTTGAAATTGCTAATGGTGTTGATCCCTCTAAACTTATGCCCTAATCCATACTCCAATATTAATAACGGAATCCCTGCTGTAAAAATAGCAAAGAAATATGGAATTAAAAATGCTCCACCACCATTAGTATAAGCTATGTAAGGAAATCTCCAAATGTTTCCAAGCCCTACTGCTGAACCTACTGCAGCAAGGATAAAACCAAGCTTCGATCCCCATTGTTCTCTATTTTCTTCCATTATTTTTGTCCCCCTTGTAAGTCCTTTTGTTTTAATTTAAATATATAATATATTAAAATGTTAATAAAATCAATACAAAATTATTAAAATGTTATAAATTAATCTAATTTGTTAATTTTTGTTTATTATTATATTTAATAAAATATCATTTTATTAAATGTGTATTTTTTATATATAAATAATAAAACTTTGTCACATTGTAAAAAAGAAGAAACTCCATTAGGAGTTCCTAAAATAAGCTATATTTTTAGTAATTCCTTTCAAATTACATCAATAATTCTACATTTTACATTATACATTTTTAATTAAGGAGCTGCTGTGATAACTCCATTTTTACATTATCGATAATTAGTAATTTTTATTTGCTATTTTGAACTCTCTATAAAGCTTCCATGTTCTATCTTCCCACTTGAAAATGCTTATATTATCAAAATAACAAGTAAAATTAAAGGAATACAGATTCACGTAATTCCATAACTCATTAAAAATAGGTGGAACTTTTTTTGAAGTTAAAGTTACATGAAATACCTTATCTTTTCCATCCTTTTTATTAAAATTTATATAATCAAATTTATCTAATAAATCTATTAACTTATCATGAAGTTCTTTTCCTTCTTTAGACATATTAACATCCATATAGATAACTCTATCATCAAAGTGATTATATTTGTCCATAGTAAATGGAGCCTTTTCTACCTCATTAGAAAATTTATATAATTCCTCTTCTAATTCCTTTATACTTCCTTCATATTCAAATGGAGCTTTTATAGTAAAATGAGCTGGAAGTTTAGATGACTTAGCATTAAACTTCTTAAAAATATCTCTTCTCATTTCATTATTAAATCTTCCTGCTTCTCCTTTTACTACACATACTATTACATATCTCAAATTCTAATCCCCCTTTAGTACTACTCTTTCTTGATAGATAAATTTTCTATTCTATATCCTATTTCCTTATTTGCCATTCTATAACCTTCATCTATCATTTCTTCTCTGGATTTTTCATTTCCTAATAAAGCATCAATTGTTAATTGTCCTCTATCTGGAAAGTATTTATCTAAAAGTCTTTCATCTATATAATTTTGATCCTTTATACTTAAATCATCTAAAATATGCATTACATTAAAGCCAGCTTCTTTCAAAGCTCTTCCAACCAAAATACTTCTATGACATCTAATTGGATCTTGCATAGCTCCAAGCAAAGCAATTCTATATCCTTTAGTGCAACCATCCTTAAGTCTCTCTATTCCCCTTAAAAAATCTTCTTCTTGTACTACTTTTTCAAAATCTGAATATCCTTCCTTATTATAAGAAATCTTATTTTCTTTTTTGGCTGCTAGCTCCTTAGCCATATAAATATATATATAACCTGCCTTGGTTAAGGTGTACTTTATTCTTTCCTTATCAAATTGAACATTATATTTAGAATAAGGAGTTCCTCTAATGTCTACAACAGTATTAATATTAAAATATCTTAGCATCTGTATTAACTTTTCCATTGTATAATTTGAATGACCTATTGTATATATATCCATATTATTTTACTAACTAAAAAGATTTAGTAATTCCTCCTCTGTAATTGAATTTAATTTATCACCAGTTAACATATTTCCGTCAATTACCTTACTTATTAATTCCTTCTTTTCTTCTTGTAATTTAATAATTTTTTCTTCTATTGTATCTTTAGAAATTAACTTTATAACTTCTACAATATTTTTTTGACCTATTCTATAGGCTCTATCTGTTGCTTGATTTTCAACTGCTGGATTCCACCATGGATCAAAATGTACAACTATATTTGCAGATGTTAAATTAAGTCCTACTCCTCCTGCCTTTAAGGAAATTAAAAATATATTTGTATTTCCCTCATTAAATTCTTCAGCTAGTCTTAATCTTTCCTTTGCATTAATACTTCCATCTAAATAAAGATATTTAATATTATTAGTCTTTAACTTATTTCCTATTTTATTTAAAGCTGAAGTAAATTGTGAAAAGATAATAATTTTCTTATTACCTTCTAAGGCTTCTTCTACTATTTCTTCAATTGCTTTAATCTTAGAGCTTTCTTCTTTAAAATCTTCTATTAAAAGAGATGGATCTAAACATAATTGGCGTAGTTTTGTAAGAAAAGAAAATATTAATATCTTATTGTCCTTATTTTCCTTTAATTTCTTTTTAACTTCTCTCATATAGGAGTTATAAACTTGCCTTTGTTTAGTTGACATTGGAATTATATATTCCTTTTCAATCTTTTCGGGTAATTCATCTAATACTTCTTCTTTTAACCTTCTTAATATAAAGGGAGAAATAAGCTCCTTTAATTCTTTTAAGTCCTCATCATTACCCTTCATAAATTTTTCTTTAAACTTTTCTACAGAAAATAAGTACATAGGCATTATAAAATCAAAAATTGACCATAATTCTAGTAAATTATTCTCAATAGGTGTACCTGTTAAAGCTATTTTAGTATTTGCTTTTATAGACTTAACTGCTTCTGAAATTTTTGAAGCTTTATTTTTAATGTTTTGACCCTCATCAATTATACAAAAGTCAAAACTCTTATCTTCATATAGTTTCAAATCTCTTCTTAAAGTTCCATAAGTTGTTAGTAAAACATCGTATTCTTTATAGCTATCTAAAATCTTACTTCTTTCTTTTAAGCCTCCATGGATAATTCCAATCTTTAAGCCTTCAGCAAATTTTCCAAACTCATTTTTCCAATTATATAAAACAGAAGTAGGCGTAACAATTAAGCTTTTCTTTCCTGGCTTAGATAATAATAGTGTTATAGTTTGAATAGTTTTACCAAGTCCCATATCATCAGCAAGTATTCCTCCAAAACCTAATTCTTCAATAGTCCTTAGCCAGTTATATCCTATCCTTTGATATTCTCTAAGGTTAGCATTTAAATTTTCAGGAACAATATATTCCCTATCTTTATTTTTTAACTTTTCTAATAAAATATTTATCTTTTCTTCTCCAGATATAAATGGTAATTTTTTATTTTTTATATTATTTTGTAAATGTAGCAAATTAAATTTATCCACATAAATTTCTTCTTTATACACATTATTAAATAAATTCAACTCTTCTATTCCTCTAAAAAATCCAACTACTTTTTCATCCTGTAAATCTAGAAAGCTATTTTTCTTAGTTCTATAAAAATTACTACCTTTTCTTATTTCATTTAAAACCTCTGGGATTTTTCTGTATTCTAAGCCTTCTACTTTATATTGAAAATAAAAGCTTTCATTTTCCTCTCTTAAAAAACTAAATATACTGCTTGAATCTATTAAGTTCATATCTTTGAATTCTTTAGATAAACTTACTTTTCCTATTTTATTTAAATATTCTATTCCTTCTTTTAGCAAGGTGTAAGTTTCTTCTTCATCCCCTATAAATATAAATCTTTCATCTTTTTTTATAAATCTATATCTCTCAAGGGTCATTTCTAATTTCTCAATAGCTTTTGCATCTTTTATTCCATCTAAGCTATTAATATATTCTATTTTTAAAGTGCAATAAATATTAGATCCTTCTTTGCTTATATAAAACTTTGGCATATTAATCTTATTTATTTGCTCTTTAATGCTTTCATCTATAATAATATCTCTTGATATTTCTCCTAAAATAAATACTATCTTTTTTAAGTTATTATATGTATCTTTATAAACTAAAGTATCCTTTTCCCTTAGTTTTTCATATAAAGGTTTATAATATTTTAATTGTTTTTCACTAGGCAAATATATCTTTTTCTCATAAAGCCATATATCTCTGTCACTATTTAAAGGGATAATACTTTTCTTTTGAGGTTTTACTATTATTGCTTCACCTTTTTTCTTTATAGTAAAAATTAAAGGAATATCTTCCTTATGAATTACAGATGTATAATTCATATAATCATAATTTAATTGTATTTCTTTTTTATTATCTATTAAATTTAATAATTCCTTAAGTTCATTATCATAAAGCTTAAAGCTTCTAGCATTTGTAATTCTGCTTCTATCTGCCTTAAGTTTTTTTCTTAAGAAATCTATAATTAAGTAATCCTTATATTTAAACTTATTATCTTCTTCAAATAAAAATTTCCCTAAAGATTCAACTGCTATAGTTCCTTCTTTTCCTGCTCTTAATTCAAGATAATATTCATTTTTATTATTGACTTTAATTTGTTTTAGTTTTATATCAAGGTTTAAAGGTTTATTTATATTATTAATGAATTTATTATCATTACTATTGCAATTATCATTATTTTTATTAATGTTATTGCTATTATTATTTATAATTTTTTGTTTTTGAATCTTAGTATAAGCCTCATAGTAAAACTTATACATAGTTGCAACTATATGAGCACATATATAGTTATTTATTTCTCTACTATTTTCCTCAAATTGATTACAAGTACACTTAACTGCTTTCACTTTATCTTTTAAATCAAATTTTATATGTGTACTGAATTCATTTTTATTATCTATAACTCTTCCATAAATATGATAGGTATTATCTATCTTTTTGCTTATAACCTTATTAACTAAGCCTTCTTTAAATATACTTCTTCCATTGTTCTTAGAAATAGAAGATCCGAGCTTTAATAATGAGTTCATCATATTTCTTAAATTCATATTATCCCTCCCTTATAAAGAGCAATTATATTATAACACTTACTTTTTATGAATAAAGTATAAAAGTCTTATTTCTAATATATCATCTTAGGTCTATGCCAGAATACAAATAGTATATTAAAAGGAAGAATTTAAATTAACCATACTTAGGAACAGCAAAAAATAGAGCCTTTACAAGACTCTATTTATTAATGTATTAGATATGAGCTATATTGGTCTATTGACTTTTCTCTATTTCTTTTTCTTCTTCAAAGAAAGCCCAGTAATTCCTGAACCTGCTAGTAACATAGCAGTTAGCAAAATTCCTATATTTGCGGTATCTCCAGTTCTTACATTCTCATTTTCCTCAGGTGCTACAGCTTCCTTAGAATATATATAATGAATATTTTCATCTAGTTTTTGTTCTGGATTTTCAAAATCTAAATTTCCAAGTTGTGTAGTTTCTACTAGCATCAATTCATCTCTTGCCACTTTTAACTCAGATAGCAATGTATCCAGTGCTTCTTGATCCAAATCCTCTATGTTTTCTAAAGCTTTAAGCAATGCTGTTTTTGCATCTGCGAATTCTTTCCAAGATTCAACACTATAATTTGCCTCATTTAATCCTTCGATTTCTTCCAAATATGCTTCTACAGCTGTTATATCGGCACGTTTTACCAACACATTGCGATATTCATTGATTTTATTAATCAATACTTCAATTTCTGCATCAGAATTTACATTTCTACCTTCCAGTAACTGCTTCGCCTGTGTAATGACATCTGCAGCATTTTTCTTGTATGTTGCAATAGAGGAATTTGTGTATATAGAAAATAACTCCTCATTTACAAGTGAATCTAAACGGCTATAATCAATACGATATACATTTTCAGCTTTTTTGGTGCCGTATGCCTCAAACTCAACGATGTGATCTGAAGTACCTTGATTTCCAGTTCTTCCATTAACATAAATTCTAATGTATCTTGCATTAGTAGGTTCAAAAGTAACCTCTTTTCCATTTTGTGTTTCATGATACAACTCATCATTTCCTTGTCCCAAATTATGTACATTACCAGTTTTGTCAGAGTTATATACTATTGTAGAATTTGTAAAACCTTTATCTTCACTCAACGCAATAACAGTTGGCCCATAAACTCTTCTGTCCGCATAGCGAGTTAAGTGTACCTTATTCAATTCATGAACAGAACCCAAGTCAATTTCTATGTAACGAGAATGATTTTTATTATTTGCTGTATCTCTTAATTCCAAATAATTACTTTGATAATTCTTGTTTCCATCGTTCAAATGAGAGAATGGACGATCTGCTTTTTCTGCTACTACTTTATTTTCCGTAACATCATATGCACTCACTTTCACCTGTGAGTTTATTGCACGAGACATGACATTACCTTCAATATCAACATAATCATAAACTTCATCATATGCCAATGCCTTATCTAGAACAGTAATGTAAGAACTTGTTCCTTCTAAATTCTTTCCAAATACCAAGTCACCTTTTTCAATATTTGGATTGATTTTGTTTTTATCATAAGCAGAAGCTACCAATTCACCATCGATATAAAGTTTCAACATACCATTGACTTCTTTTACAGCACTGAATTGATGTTCTTTACCATCTGCGATTATTCCTTTTGTTTCAGAAGTTACAGTTCCATCTTGTTGTCGTGTTTTCTGAACATATTTGGAGTTTACTGTTACACCATCTAAAGTGAATGTTAAATAGCCTTCATCATCAATACCTACAGAATAACTTCCTTCTTGACGCACAATCTCTGCATTTTTTGATGTAGTGCTGAGTTTACCTGTAACACTAAATCCACCATTTCCATCAATAGAGTATGCATTTCCTTTATTAATTTCCCTACCATCTAATATACGATCCACAACACTATTTACAATATCATTTTCATAATAGTCATTTACAGCAGAAACCTTAGATGAATTCCCTACAACATCTAGTACCCCATCAACAGATACTTCAATATTTGTTGCATCCTTTATTTTCTCTTTCAGTGTTAATTCAACTGTACGAAGATCTTCTTTTAACAATACGCTTTCCACTACATCATCCTTAACAATAAAGTTTTCTTTATTTGGTTCACGAATTGTCTCGTTGAATTCTACTTCAACTTTATTTCCATCTCCATGAATTGATTTTATTGTAGCACTTGTAGTATCTTTTTCACCATATTGCATAATAAGTACTTCTTTTGGCTTTAATGTATAGGTAATTTCATCACCATAAGACAGTGCTTTATCTGTCTGATATTTATCAATATCACCTACAACTACTTTACCATATACGTCTTTTGTACTTTCACCAACCCCTATTAAGCGATCATATTTTACAGTATATCTTTGTTCTCTATCAGACGGATTTCTTAAAGAAATAATTCCGTCACTACCATTCCAGCAAGAATATCCATATACTTCACCTTTTGAAGGTTGTCCACCAAACATTTTTGACTTTTGAAGAATATTAAAATTATCCTTAATCCAATTTGCAGCTTCTGCGTTGATATCCCATAAATCATCATTAAACATAGATGGGCTATAATAATATTCCCAGAACGCAGTACCTCTTGTACCTAACATATATAAATGATTTCTCATTTCTTCATTAGAATATTCAATATCTGGACGAGGTCTTCCATGTAATGGATAAGAATCATTTGCTGTTAATCCATAAACTGGATCATGGTTATAGAAATATTTATTTGGTAATTGCCATTGGCGCTCATTGAAGAATTCATAATAATCATTATCACGATAAGTCAACATAGCTTCTTCTGCAGTATTATTAAATTTATCATCATATCCAGTATCACCAGTATTCTGCATCCAAACACTGTTCACCCACTGTAAATGCCATGGACTAGGGTTTGTATAAGAAGTCATATTAATCCACAAGCCTTTGTCTCCGCGCTGTTCCCTCATAGCCTCATACATATCAGTCCAACGCTCATAAGTTTCACTGATTGTATAGAGTGGGTTTCCTACAACATGATGATTACTTGCATTAGTTGAAGGATTCAACAACATACCATCCAATTTCCAATAGTTAATATCAAATTTCTCCTGATATCCAATAAAGATATCCTTTAGCAATTTATTCAAATAGCGAGCGTCAGAAATGTTGATATCATTTTGTTTTTCATTTCTTGATCCCAAGTTATTTCTCACAATATAATTGGCAATTGTTCTTTCAGTCCCATATCCACCACGAGGCCCTAGCCATAAACCAAAGTTTGATCCCAACTGACCTACCTGTAGACTTGAATCATATAATTCATTAGGAAATTTATTTTGACTTCTGTCGAAATCCCAGAAAGAGTTATAGTTAATCCAGCCATCATCTACAACATAAGAATCTAATGGATTCACTCCATGTTGAGTAAAACCTTTTTCAATTTCATTGAAACTGCTCTTTATATTTTCTGCATTGATATTTTTCATATTGTCATACCAAGAGTTGAACTGCTGTCTAAACTCTGTTGGAGTCGCTATTGTTTCGATATATTCGTAGAAATCAGCCTGCACAACACTGTAGTCTGTACTTCTTGCAGCACCCACTACCGCATCCCAGGTTACCATTTTCCCTGCTTTACCACCTGCATTATTATAGTCATTATACTCTGTAAATTGTGTATCTATTGCTAGAGATTTGCCATAATGATAACGAATAAAGCCATTATACTTATTTTCATCATTATCTATAGGACGGATTTTATTTTCTGTTTCTGGGAATTCGCATCCCCAATACATAGCACCCACATAATAAGGTTGTCCTAATTCTAAATAATCACCTTTCATATTTCCCATATCAGGATTATTTCTTTGCTCAGGTATCGTCCAGAAGTTACCATCCGTTTGACCAATAGTTCCTTGTGTATCTTTCTCAGCAAAATTCATATTTTCCAAATCAATATGTTTTATTAACGCTTTAGCAGCCAAGTTTTCAGGAACTGAAATCTCCAAGTGTTTTCTCATGAATGACTCACCATGTTTCATTGTAATCACTTCACTGATGGTATACTCTACACCTCGTGCAACAATTGGCTTAAATTTAAAGGTTAATGTCTTACCTCCATCAATGGTATTTTCTATAGGATCTTCATTTAATTCTAGCTCACTGCTTTTGATTATTTCTACCCCTTTTTCCGGGAATGTCGCCTTATCTGAAAAGAATTCAAACTCCGAACAACAAGCAACCTGCTTATTTATTCCTGGATCAGTTGATTCATAAGCATTGACAAATACAATTTTGACAAACTGTGCATTTGCTACTTTATCTAAGTTGATATAAGTATCTTCTTTATTCTCAAAAGATCCTTCATGTTTAAGATTATTTTCATTCGCTAAATCATCTTTTCTATCCGCTGCATAGATCTTAAAGTCCTTTACACGGCCGCTTTCAGTTGGTCTTCCATTATGCATTCGTTGCTTATAATGTATGGACTGAATGTTTTTTGATTCCTTAAAATCAATTGTAATGCTATGTGGATAATTGTGTGACTCTATATTCCTATTCTCATATTGTGAATGATAGTATGTATTTATATCACCATCAAACATCAAGTTTGGTGAGCCATTGGATCCTTCGTTTGTAGCTACGCTATCTGATTCCACATTCCAAGGATTTTCGTTACTGTATGTTATCTTCTGCTGTGGAGGCGTAAACTCTCCCTTACCACTTAAGCCATTATCTAGTGTATTAATCACAAACTCCTCACTGTTCTCTGGCGTTAATACAGTCTCTGTATCTGTTCGGTAGTTTGTTATATTGTCCGTTTTTAACTTACCATCTGTTACATTGAATGTTCTAGTAATATATTCATTACCAAAAGTATAATTGCTGCCTTCTTTTTTCAATGAAACAAGACCATTTTGCTGCACCTCTTGTGCTTGTACAGCACTAGGTACCATATTAACTAATGTAGTCATAATAGTCATCACAACAATAAAATTTCTCTTCAATTTATCTTTCATTATTTTATTTTCCTTTCTACTACAATGTAGTTGTGGATAAGATCCATGGTAGCTAATCATGTCAGTATCCTTCTTGTTGCTTAATCTCTTGAATAAAATGCAATTGTTTGGAGTTTCTTTTCCTTAGCGATTCTAAGAAAGACTTCTAACCAGCTTTAATTCGCAAAGTTAGTTTTATGCAGGATGAACTGTTGTTTACCAGTACGTCCATGTCATAATATAGTAGATAGAATATACACTGAGTAAACACTGGAATTCCATTGTTATTAATAAAAGAAGTAATTTTATATGCCCTCAGTAAGTATTGATGTTTCTAAAAGTAAAAGCATATAATCTGCTATTCGCCCTTCTGATGAAGTTATTTCCAATCCTCTCCTGTTAACCACGCATCTAAAGATATCGATTAGTAGATTTCCAAGTTAAAATCTTTAGATGGTAATACAAAAATAGTCACAGAAAATACTGCCATATATTACAATCCAATGACTAGAATGCTTTATTATGTTAACCTTTTCATTCGTACTATCAACTCTAAACTGATTAAATATTTTTCTTCCAATTCATTATGTAAGGTAACGCCCCTTAAAGTTGATGCTATCAAGATTGTTCGTTATGATTTTGATAACTTATGTAATCTTAGGCAATATAGTCATATGGATGAATTAAGAAACCAATTGAAAATCATGAATTGTCAATTTGGCTTTTATACCTAACAGAAGACTTCCTTAAAGAACAATCTGATTGCCCTTTTAGATCAATCATTCTTTGGCATTAATGAACTATTTCAAAGCCCTGTAAGTAGTGATGGATGCCAGAAATGAGTTTACTTTGAGATACCTTTTTGTATGTGGATTACGTTAGAAGCACTTCTCTAGATGCCTTTTCTGAACGTTATCAGAGGAGGTGGTTTAAACGTAAAAGCTATAACTATCACCCCGGTAAAACCGCTATACTTTTTATAATTGTGAATATCTGATAGTTATTCTTTCAAAATATTATATAAATAAATTTCTTACCAAACAGACTGTAGACCAGTTGAACACCATTTCTAAAACTATTTATGATCCAGTCTATGCTTTCATATCTAAAAAACGTTCATAAGTGTATTTAAATACAGTTGATCAGCATTATTACCATGGCCTTTTATCATACCATCATCCCACATATAACTTATAGTAATTTTCTTCATTTACTATTGAAATTTTATTAGCAGGCTACCTTGTTACAACTCACTCTTACATTTATTTCACACATTGTTGTCAGACTTGTTTACTTTCTTTTTCATTACAATGTCACATTCCATTCATTATGATGTCTTTTATCCATTGCATACTAAAATCCAGAAATACATTTTGATTTTTTACCTATACATCTTAACCTTGTATGAAACCACTATATGTATGCGTTTTCATACACTAGTATATATATTTATACTTTATATTTCTTTAAATTTTTCAACAAAATGTTTGCACTTTTTAAATATTTGAGCTATTTTTTATATTTTATCGAAATTAACTATATGAGCACATACAATTTTATAGATACATAGAAAACACGTATAATAAAAATTTAAAAGGGATTTGTTTATTATATGGAAAGTAGCTTTTTTAAAGGATGCTACTCAGAACCTTAGTTGTGCTGACGCGCAATATAAAATTAAAAATATAAAATTTATATAGAAATTACTTACACAATTTTGAAAATCAATATTTTTTAGTAATTTCCAATAAATTGTATCAATAATTCAACTTTTTAATTTTAACCTTTTGAGACAGCTCTATTTATCTTTTCACTTTATTTTCCTCTTTCTTAATAACTTTATTTATTAAATTAAAAAAAGAGTTTTAAGATGAACTCAAAACTCTTGCTACAAACAAAACTATCTTCTATTTTGTTCTTTTTTAGCTCTTCTACAAGATATACATCTTGTTGGTTCATTATCGAATCCTTTTTCCTTGTAGAATTCTTGTTCTCCTACTGAAAATATGAATTCACTTCCGCAATCTCTGCATGTTATTGTCTTATCTGACATAAATATTCCTCCTAAATTAAAGATTTCAAATTGATAATAATCTCTAATAAATGAGAAATTACTTATCCAAATTAAACCTATTTTTTTGTTAGCTTTTTGCTACTCATTTATAATAACACAGGCAATTTTAAATTGCAAGTATTTTTTAAATTTATTTTTAATTCAGAAAATTTCTTCTTTTTAAGGTAATATAATTTGTTTATACTACTTTGATGTTTGTGTTAAAGTAGCTGGATTTCTAGTTTGTATTGCCAGTAGATTTTTAAAGCTTGTCTACATTTAAAGAAATGACTTAAATAGGGCGTTTAAAGTGTTTTTGCAAAATTATAATTTATTAAAATTAATTAGAATTTTTGACGAATTTTTGACGAATTTATTATTTTATAATTAAGGGTGGATTAACTCCACCTTTAATACTATAATATTAATTAGCTGGTCTTTTAATAAAGATATTATGGTTCCCAATTACCTTGTTTTTATTTTTAATACTGGCTATTTTTATATCTAAACTCATATATTTACCTTTCAGCTTTAATAAAATTATCTATTTCTTTCATGGCCAATGATCTAAAAAATTCACTAGTTGATATATGTTTTAATTTACAATATTTCTTTATTAAAATCTTTTCTTTAGAATTTAATCTAAATTCTACTCTATCATTCAATATTATTTTATCTCCTTTATCGAATATTGAATTAATTAAGTCTATTATCTTACTCATCACTACTCTCACCCATTTCTATTGGTAAATTTCAATGTTATTAGATAGCTTGTCCGTACACGTACACACATGTACAGACATAAATTTACTTACTTCCTTTTATCTTTGGTAAAGGAATTGTACCAAAAAGCATATCTTTAACTATAGATCCTGGATTACTATATTTAATTAACTCCTTATATAAAATTAATTCCTTTTCTTTATTCTTAGAAAACTCTAAAACAATTCTCAATCTTTCTGCCACCAATGACACCTCCTTAAATTCTATTATGGTAACATTGTATGCATAGGATTATAAATATAGAACTTAAAACAAAATAACACCTAATTATAAAATATAGGTGTTATTTTTCTTGCTTGATTTTACTATAATACTTATTAAGTATTTATTGGGGTTAAAATACAACGCATCACAAATATGTATTTTATACATTAATAAGTATTATATACATATAATACCATTAGCAAAATATTCATTCAATATTTATTTTGTATAATTTTGGTATTTTATGTAGAATCAAAACATCTTTTATTGTATTATGACATAATTGAATTAAATATAACATTTATATTTATACATAATACATTTTTATTGACTTTAATTGTCAGTTTTTATATAATTTTCAATCGAAAGGGGGATTTTATGTATTCTAAAATTAATCAAATTAGATATGAACTTCAGAAACTTTATGAATCACAAGGTCTTACAGATGAGGTTTTAAAGTTAAGCCGGAAACTTGACGAAGAGATTAATAAGATACAAAAAGAAAAAGGAAATATAAAAAAAAACAACTAATTAAATATTATGTAAAAGTAACTTAAATAACAAATGAATCTACATTGTCATTTATCTTTATTTTCAAATATTTTTAATTTCAAATTAATTTCAGTATTATTTTCTTTTATTCATAAATATTTTCAATAATTGACTTGTGAATAAAAATAACACCTAATGAATTTTAGGTGTTATCTTTATTATAAGCATAAAAGCTAAGTGCATACACGTACATCCTATCCAGCCGTTCTACAATTAGTACGTGCTATATTAATATTTGTTTTTTTAATATATTTTATTCATTAAAAGAAAATAACACCCAACATATAGCTGAGTGTTATTTATTTCTCTATCTATAATTTTAAAATTCATTATAGATACTAATATATAAATAGGTAAAACAAGGATATATTTATTTTACTTTTTAATATATAGGTAAGCGTCAAAAAATCGACGCGTAGCAATTAAAAATTTAAAGTGATAAAATAAACTCCAAGTAGGGCGGTAATGCTTTCTACTTGGAGTTAAAATTTAATATAATTATTTAGTTTTTTATGCTCTTAATTCTGGTGGAATCTTATTTGACCACGGCATAACATCTAATAAAATTTCTTTATTATTCTTTATTATTAATATCTCTCTTTGATATCATATCAAATAAATACACTAAGTATTTTTCTACTATTAAGCCGTTAGCTTTAGCAGTTTCAATAATACTGTATATTGTGGCACTAGATTTTGCACCTTTAGATGTATTACTAAAAAGCCAATTCTTACGGCCAATTACAAATGGCTTTATAGCCCTTTCGGCACCGTTATTATCAATTTCTAAAGATCCATCAAGTAAAAGAGTTTTCATTCCAGGTAATACTTTATTTGTATAATCAAGAGCTTTACCTAGAGGACTTTTAGGAAGTGCATCTTTTATTTCTCTTTCAACATATTCTTGAAATTCATCAAGAAGTGGAGT
>NZ_JBNPON010000059.1:0-20830 GCF_050315195.1 Clostridium sp. SGI.024
ATAAATAAATGAGAGGATTAATAATGAAAAGTGTAGAGAAATTAAAGATTGGAGATTATATTGGCATTTTTTCACCATCATCACCTATAACATATTCATGTCCTAAAAGATTTAAAAGGGCTAAAAAATATTTGCAAGATAAGGGGTTTAATATTATAGAAGGAAATCTTACAGGAAAACATGATTTCTATAGGTCAGGAACTATTAAAGAAAGAGCAGAAGAATTAAATGAATTAATTAGAAATCCCAAAATTAAGTGTATTATTTCTACAATTGGGGGTATGAATTCAAATTCTATTCTTCCTTATATAGATTATGAAGCATTTAAAAGAAATCCTAAAATAATAATAGGTTATTCAGATATTACTGCAATTTTACTTGCTATATATGCACAAACAAGAATAAATACTTATTATGGACCTGCATTGGTAGCTTCCTTTGGTGAATTACCTCCCTTTGTAGATTATACATATAAGTATTTTAAAGAAATTCTTGTAGATAATACAGAACTTCCCTATAGTTTTAATATGCCTGAATTTTGGAGTGATGAGTATATTAATTGGAGTACCCAAGATAGGGAGAAAGAAAGAAGGGCTAACTCTTGGATAAAAGTTTGTGATGGAATTGCACGTGGTAGAGTTATAGGTGGAAACCTAAATACAATAGAAGGAATATGGGGAAGTAAGTACATGCCTGAAATAAAAGAGGGAGATATACTTTTTATAGAAGATTCACTAAAAGATATTGCTACAATAGAAAGAAGCTTTTCACTTTTAAAAATAAATGGTGTTTTTGATAAGATTTCTGGAATAATACTTGGTAAACATGAATTATTTGATGATTTAAAAACAGGTAGAAAGTCATATGAAGTTTTGTTAGAAGTCTTAGGAGAGAAAAAAATACCTTTTATTGCAGATTTTGATTGTTGTCATACACATCCCATGTTCACACTACCAATAGGATGTGAAATTGAGCTTAATGCTACAGAAAAGAAAATATCAATTATAAAAGATTGGATTTAATTAATATTTATGAAAAAGCACAACTATTCTTGTTGGGATGGAGTGCTTTTTTCATTTGTTTTAAACTTTAGTATAATGCATTTAATACCTATATTAAGTTCAAATTCTAAAAGTTTAGAGTATCCATCCATTACGGTATTTCAAAATATTACTTTGAAATTATACTATATTTAGGTACAATATACATATAAGAAAAAAATGGAAATTGATAAAGGGTTAATGAATTTATGGATATTGTAGCTATATTATTAACTAATAACATAGCTTCATAATAGATTAGAAATTAAAATGTATATTTTTAATAAATGTTAAAATTGAGTTAATATATTAAATTATAAGAGAGGTTTTAAGGAAGATAAAATGGAATTATTATTTAAAATTATTATTAGTTACTTTGCTTTATATTTAGTAATCTTGTTGCATGAGTTGGGACATTCATTTTTTTATTGGAAGTTTGGTTGTAAAGAGAATTGGATTAAAGTAACTGTTAAGCCATATCTATTTTTTTCAACACCTGCACTTGTTGATGAAAATAAGGCTGATCTATTAAAAGATAAAGATGATTTAATAATATCTTATGCTGGAATTACTGTGAATTTAATAGTTGCACTTTTAGCAGTTGTATTAAATTATTTTTACTCTAGTAATAATGTTTATGTAAATTTATTTATATCTCAATTTATTTCTTTGAATTTAGTAGAAGCAATTACTTATTTAGTTATTGGCAATATATATTTAGTTAGTGATATGAAAATATTGCTAGAATAAATTCTAAATTAAGATCAATTAATTTTGTTATTGGATTAGTAATAACTATACTTTACCTTAAATATTTATTTACTTTACAAGGAAGTATTTTAAGTGTTGTTATTATATCTAATTTACTTGTCATTCTGTGCATGGGACTTGGCAGAATTATTTTTACTTATCTTTATTCTAAAAAGTAAATTGTCATTATAATTGATGATGAATTGAGAAAGGCTTATGAGCATATTCATAATACTTTATTAGTTAAAATAGAAGAATTTAATAGGATTTGTGCAAGACATGATATTAGAAATGTAGCCTCAGGGGAAGTAATGAAAAAGTGTAAGATGACTTATGAAGGAACATTGAGAGAGATTCAATTTAGAAATAATGAATTTTGTAGTTTAGCGGTTTATTCAATTTTAAGAAGTGAATGGATTAGAAAACGTAATAAATAATATTGATAATTAAATTAATATTTAATAAGAATTATTTAAGTTAGGGGATGATATATTGAAAATAATTTTGTTAGGTATTGCAATAATTTTATTTGGTATAGCATTGATATTATGTTCATCTGGTGGGCCAAAGGGGATAGGATTAGTTATACCATTTATAGGATTAATAATATCTATTATTGGTGCTTGTATTCATGAAAAATAAACTAGTATGGGAAATGTTTATATAACTTAGCAGATCGAGTATTTAAATATGGGGGAGTTATGAAAAATAATAAAAAGAAAAAGATATTAATTATATTGGGGATAATTGTAATCTTAATGTTAATAGTAGGTGGAGTTGTTATCAATAAAATATTTAATAGAGTTACTAGCTCAGCAAGAATATCTAGTAGCAATAGAAATGAGAAATGGATAAAGGATATTGAATTCTTAAAAGATAAACTACCAAAGAAACATAAGAATTTATTTTTTTATAAATCAAAAGAAGAGTTTAATAATGAAATAAATGAGTTGATAAAAAATATTCCAAGTTATACTGATGAAGAAGTAAAAGGAAAGTTAGTAAAGATAATTACATCAATAAATGATAGTCATACTAGTGTAGGTTTAGATAATCTTAAGTTTTTTCCATTGAAATTTTTTGAGTTTGAAGATGGAATTTATTTAATAGATGGTGAAGAAAATTATAAGGATTACTGGGGACAAAAATTAATTGCTATAAATGGTTATGAAATAGAAGAAGTAAAAGAAATGATTAAGCCTTATATATCAAAGGATAATAGTGCTATATTTAAAAATCAATTTTCAAACTCATTAACAAATTTAAATTTGTTAAGTTTCAGTGGAATAGCTGATAATGATGAAGTAACATATACCTTTACTGATGGAGATATTACTGTTAAAGCTTTATCTTATAAAAATAATAAGAATATGAAGTTTATATCAGAAAATAATGATAAAGTACCACTTTCGAAACAAAATAATAATGATAAATATTGGTTTAAATATTTAGAAGATGAGAATATAGTTTATGTTAAATATAATTCATGTAGCAATATGGAAGGATATTCATTTAAAGAATTTACTAATGATGTTTTTCAAGTTGTTGATAAAAATAACCCTGATAAGTTAGTAGTAGATTTTAGGGATAATGGTGGTGGAAACTCAGCAATTTTCAATAGTTTTTTAGAGGCTATAAATGAAAGAGAGGATATTAATAAAACAGGAAAACTTTATGCAATTATAGGAAGATCAACATTTTCTTCAGCTATATTAAATACAATGGATTTAAAAAAGAATACAAATGCCACTTTGGTAGGTGAATCAACAGGAGGACAACCTAATCACTTTGGAGAAGTGAAGCAGTTATATTTATCCAATACTAATATTACAGTTTATTATTCAAGTAATTATTTTAAAACAACTAAAGAAGATGTAGATTCAATTTATCCAGATAAAGAAGTAACTTTAAAAGCTAGTTCATTTTTTGAAGGTAAAGATGACTTTTTAGAGGCAATAATTAATGAAGAAGTAAAATAATTAATATTACCTTCATTATGAAAAGGAAAGATGATAAAGGATATGTTGTGTCGACTTGGAGCAAAGCGACGGAGAAAGCAACATATCCTTTATCATCTGACTACTATTCCATGAAGTCGTAGTCTACTGTAATTACACAGTTATATTGAGGATGCTCAGAATGAATTGAATCCTTAATATCACGAAGCATATTTTCCTTTTTCATTTTATGGCCAGAGATTGAAGGCGAAACAACTATATCAAATATAAGGTTTTTATTATCACCTTCTCCAACTATTCTAAAATCGTGCATAGATTTAATTTCAGGATATTTCCTAAGAACAGTTTCAACATAATCCCAGGTTTCCTTAATTTCATCAGTAATAACACAAATAGGGTCCATATGGATTACTAAATGTATGTTTAAGTCTCTTGATATTTCTCTTTCTACCTTATCTATTACATTATGAATTTCCATTATATCTTTATCAGCTGGTATTTCAGCATGAAGTGAAGCTATAATTCTTCCAGGACCATAATTATGAATTATAAGGTCATGAACACCAGAAATAAGAGGATAAGATAATACTCTTTCACATATTTCATTTACAAGTTCAGGATCAGGTGCTTCTCCAAGTAATGGATTTAAAGTTTCCTTAATTAAGCCAAAGCCAGCATATAATATTGCTAAAGCTACAAAAACTCCAATATATCCATCTAGTGGGAAGGAAGTAAACTTTGCAAGTAAGAAAGAAACTACAACAGTACTTGAAGTGAATACATCTCCTAAGGCATCTGTTGCTGCAGCTTTTAGGGCAGAGGAATTAATTTTATTACCTACAAATTTATTAAAGGCTGATAGCCAAACTTTAAAACTAATAGAAATTAATAAAAGGATAAAAGGTATTAATTCAAAAGTTATTGTTGTAGGATTTAATATTCTTTCTACTGAAGATTTAATAAATTGAATTCCTACAAGCATTACTAAAAAGGCTACTATAAGTGCAGATAAATATTCTATTCTTCCATGTCCAAATGGATGCTCAGCATCAGCAGGTTTACTTGCCATTTTAAATCCGATTATAGTAATTATAGAAGAACCTGCATCTGATAAGTTATTAAAAGCATCAGCAGAAATTGCTATAGATCCAACTAACATACCTACAAAGAATTTAATTAAAAATAAAATAAAATTAATTACTATTCCAACTACACCACCTAAGGTTCCATAAGCATTACGAACTTTAGGGTTTTTTATATCTTCACTATTTTTAATAAATTTATTAACTAAAAACTTAGAAATCATTATATCACTCCTATCTATATAAATTTATTATTATCTTTAATAAATAATATTTATGTTTTTTTTAATAAGTCATAGTTTTTATATAATAACTATTTATATACTTTATTTTAAATTATTAACAGAAAATAATATTAAAAACTATAACTAATTATATTATATTGTTCCAAAGCGTCATAAATTTATTATATACCAAAGTATAGCAATTTCAATTGCAATAGAAATAGAAAAATAAGATTATTTCATTTTATTAAATATATAGTAGTTTTCTATATTCAAGTGTATAAAACAACAAAAAATGTAGATAATGATATAAATTACATGCAATTATTGACTAAATATATAGTTGTGAAATAAAATTACATTATTAATACTAATTTTATGCTCAATATTATACGAAAAAAAGATAACACCTAATATTCCCATCATTAGGTGTTATTCTTTTATTTTCAATTGCTAAAAATTCAATAATTATAGTAGAGATATTTTTAGAGTTCTATTTAAATATGTATAATACAATAAAAATTGTAGTAATAGATTAGAAAAAAGGGAAATTATTGACTAAATATATAATTAAAAATAAAATAAAGGTACCATATTATATATTATATATTATATATGTATTATTTATCCATATATATGAATTTTTCTAATAACAAAATCTTAAAAATAACACCTATTGCTCCCACAGTAGGTGTTATTTTTTTGAAAAAATTCCTTCATTTATTCCAGGAAATAGAATAACAATAAGAAAATCTAAATCATTGAGTTTTTAAATTTAGAATACTAGTATAAATCTTTATATATTAAGGGTTAAGTATTATTAAGAATATTTCTTGATAAAATATATTATATGATATAATAAAATTAAAATACTTTAGGAGGATACAAATGGAAAAGAATTTAGCATTAGATTTAATTGATTTTTTATATAAAAGTCCAACAGCTCATCATTCTGTAAAAACTATAAGAGAGAGATTAGAGCTAAATGGATTTAATGAAGTAAAAGAAAGTGATAAGTGGAACTTACAAAAAGAAGGTAAGTATTATGTTATAAAAAATGATTCAGCTCTTATTGCCTTTACTATTGGAAATGGAGATATTGAAGAAGCTGGCTTTAAACTAATAGGAGCACATACAGATTCACCAGGATTTAGAATAAAAGCAAATCCAGAAATGGTTTCAGAAGGAACTTATTTAAAATTAAATACTGAAGTTTATGGTGGCCCAATTCTTTATACTTGGTTTGATAGACCTTTAGGTATTGCAGGTAAGGTCACTATAAAAGGAAGTTCACCATTAAAGCCAGAAGTTAAGCTTGTAAATATCAACAAACCATTATTAATTATTCCAAGTCTTGCTATTCATATGAATAGAAGTGTAAATGAAGGGCTTAACATTAATAAACAAAAAGATACATTACCTTTATTAAGCCTTATAAATGAAAAGTTTGAAAAGGATGGATATTTACTTAAGATTCTAGCAGAAGAACTAAAGGTAGACACATCTGATATACTTGGTTTTGATTTAGGTCTTTATGAAATTGAAAAGGGAGCTATTATAGGCTTAAATGAAGAATTTATTTCAGCTGGAAGATTAGATGATATGTGGATGGTTTATGCAGGTATTCAAGCCTTAATAGAAAGCAAACCAAACAAGTCAACTAAGGTTATGGTATGTATGGATAATGAAGAAATAGGAAGCTTAACTGCTCAAGGTGCAAATTCAGCTTTATTATTAAATATATTAGAAAGAATAACTTTAGCTTTAGGAAAAGATAGAGAAGGTCTTCACAGAGCTTTAGCAAATTCATTAATGATTTCTGCAGATTTAGCTCATGCTGTTCATCCAAACCTAGAAGAAAAGCATGATCCAACTAATAGACCTGTATTAGGAAAGGGACCAGTATTAAAAACAGCAGCCTCAGGAAGCTATAGCACAGATAGCTATAATGCAGCTATATTTGAAGGCCTTTGTAATTCAGCAGAAGTTCCATATCAAAAGTTCTTTAATAGATCAGATGTAAGAGGTGGAACTACTATAGGACCAATTACATCATCACTATTAACTATACCTGTAATGGATATGGGTGCTCCATTACTTTCAATGCATTCTATTAGAGAATTAGCAGCAGTTAAGGATAATGTATACACTATAAAATTATTTACCCAGTTTTATAACTTATAATTTGAAATAGTATTTCATAAAAGTAATTAGAATAAAATAATGAATTTTATTATGGAAGTTAAGTTCAATAGTAACTTAGCTTCCTTTTTGCTTTGAATTTTAGAAGTTATTGTTCTCTTATTACATTTTATTAAAAGGTTTTCTGAAATGAAATTTAAAATTTTATAAATTAGTATTGAAACGAAATTTCAAATATGATAATATACTATTGTAATAAAGATATAGAGCTTACTTATTCGGAGGTATTTAAATGAAAAGTATAGATTTAGCTAAACTTACAACAGAAAGTAGAAATGAAGATACATTAAATATTGATAAAGTTTCAACATTAGATATGGTAAAAATTATAAATAATGAAGATAAAAAGGTTGCAGCAGCAGTTGAAGCAGAATTACCAAAGATTGCAGAGGCTATTGATGAAATCGTTAAAGGAATGCACAAGGGAGGAAGATTGATTTATATAGGTGCTGGTACTTCCGGAAGACTTGGAATATTAGATGCATCTGAATGCCCTCCAACATATGGAGTTTCAGAAGATTTAGTTCAAGGAGTTATTGCAGGTGGGAAAGAAGCAATATTTAGAGCTAAAGAGGGAGCAGAAGATTCTAAGGAATTAGCAGTAGAAGATTTAAAAAATAGAAATTTAAATGAAAATGATGTTGTGGTTGGACTAGCAGCTTCAGGAAGAACACCATATGTTATAGGTGCATTAGAATATGCAAATGAAATAGGCGCTGTAACAGTATCCATTACTTGTAATAAAGATTCAGAAGTTTCAAAAGTAGCTAAAATTTCAATAGCACCAGTAGTGGGAGCAGAAGTTGTTACAGGATCAACAAGATTGAAATCTGGTACAGCACAAAAATTAGTTTTAAACATGTTATCAACAGGAGCCATGATAAAACTAGGTAAGGTTTATGGTAACTTAATGGTTGATGTAAGAGCAACAAATGAAAAGCTAGTTGAAAGAGCAAAGAAAATAGTTTGTGAAGCAACAGGCGTAGAAAGAGAAAAAGCAGAAAATATATTAAAAGAAACTGACTTTGATGTTAAACTTTCAATATTTATGATTCTTTCAGAATTAAATAAAGATGAAGCAAAGAAAATTTTAGATGCCAATAAAGGGTATATTGCTGAAGCTTTAAAAAGTATTGAATAAAAATAAATTTTTATAAAGCATTAAATAAAACTTTACGGAGGATGTAATTATGACAAACACAGAAATTGCTAAAAATTTAGTAGAATTAGTTGGTGGAAAAGAAAATATCTTATCTGTAGCGAATTGTATGACTCGCTGCAGATTAGAATTAAAAGATTACTCTAAGGCCGATATTGAAATGATTAAAAAATCAGAAGGTGCTTTAGGTGTAGTTAAAGCTGAAGGACAACTTCAAGTAATTTATGGACCAGGAAAAGTAAATAAAGTAACAGCAGAAGTAAGTAAGATTGTTGGAAAAAAAGTTCTAATAGGAGAAGATGCAGTTAAAGCAACTAAAGAAAAATTAAAAGCTAAGAATGATACTAAATTTAAAAATATATTGAAGAAATTAGGAAATGTATTTATTCCAATGATACCTTTATTTGTAGCATGTGGTTTAGTTTTAGCTGTTAATAATATTTGTAGTGTTGAGTTTGGAGATGCATATAAATCAACTACAGCAGCTCAAATAATTGGACTTATAGGTAATGGAGTATTCTCAATACTATCAATTTTAGTTGGTGTAAATGCAGCTAAAGAATTTGGTTCAGATATGCCAATGATGGGTGGAGTGCTTGGTGGTATTTTATCATCAGCAGCATTAGCTAACATTACTATTTTAGGTAAACCTTTAACTCCAGGTCGTGGTGGTATTATTTCAGTAATTCTAGTAGTAGTTTTAGCTGTTTACATTGAAAAGGTTTGTAGAAAATTTGTACCAGATGTACTTGACTTATTTGTAACACCATTAGTAACATTAATTTTATCAGTTTTAGCAGCATTATTTATATTACAACCAATTGGTGGTTTTATTTCAGATTCAATAGGATCAGTAGTTGCACAAACAATTGCATCAGATAATATGTTTGTTTCAGTTATTTCAGGAGCAGTATCAGGAGCACTATTTTTACCATTAGTTATGACAGGTATGCATCAAGCATTAACTCCTATTCATGCAGATTTAATTGCAAATGTAGGATTTACAGTATTATTACCTATATTAGCAACAGCAGGAATGGCACAAGTTGGAGCAACTATTGCAGTACTTAGAAGAACTAAAAATGAAAGATTAAAGAAGACAGCTAAAAATGGATTAGTACCAGGATTCTTAGGAATTGGAGAACCATTAATATATGGTATAACTTTACCACTAGGAAAGCCTTTCTTAGGAGCTTGCTTAGGAGCAGGAGTAGGTGGAGCGGTAATGGCTTTCTTCAAAGTTGGAGCAGTTGCGATGGGAGTATCTGGATTACCACTTGCATTATTAATAGCAGATGGAAAGATGTTTGTATTCTTAATAGGAGTACTTGCATCATATGCAGCAGGATACTTATTTACAGAAATTCTTGGATTTGAAGATCCAGTAGAATAATTTAATATAGAATAACCCAAATTATGAAGCTTGGAGAGACATGTATCAAAAATTTGAAGGATATTTGCAATGGTTTTAATAGATAGATTTTAGAGGTGATTATATATGAGTTTTGGATTTTCAGTTTATTTTGGTTTAGATAATAGTAAGGAAGAAAATATAAAGTTATTAAAGGATGCGCATAACCTAGGTTTTACTAGAATATTTACTTCATTACATATACCAGAAGCAAATTATGAAGTCTTAAAGGCAGAAGTAAAAGAATTCTTTGAGTTAGCAAAAGATTATGATATGGATATAATTAGTGATATTTCACCTAATACTTTTAAATTTTTAGATTTAGATGATATGGATTTAAAAGGCTTAAGAGATATGGGAGTTAAAACTATAAGAATTGATTTTGGATATAGTGAAGAAGATATTGCTAAGATGAGTAAAAATAAATATGGAATTAAAATTCAATTAAATGCTTCTACTATTACAGAAGAATTCTTCAAAAAACTTGATAGATACTCTCCAGACTATGAGAATATAGATGCTCTTCATAATTTTTATCCAAGGATAGGAACAGGAATTTCTGAAGAGTGTATGATAAAGAAAAATAGTATCCTTAAAGAAAGAGAAATTAAACCTTGTGCGTTTGTTCAGTCTAATAATAGAAAAAGAAGTCCTTTAAAAGATGGACTTCCTACACTTGAATATCATAGGGGAATGGCAGTTAGGGAAGCTGCTAATCATTTATTTGCTTTAGGAAATACATCAGTATTTATTGGGGATTCATTACCAAGCATAGAAGAACTTAAGGAGTTGTCATCATTAAATCCAGAAGTTATAGAATTAGATATAAAAGTAAAATCTAATGATGAAATTACACTTAGGTTATTAAATGAAGTTTATTCTGCAAGAACTGATGAAGCTAGAGATGCTATTAGAGCAAGTGAAAGTAGATTAATATTAAAGGAAGACATTATAGAACCTTATAATAATGTTAATAAAGAAGTTGGAGATATAACTATAGATAATAAGAATTATTTAAGATATATGGGAGAACTTCAAATTTTAAAAATGAATCAAGAAAAGGATTCAAGAACAAATGTTGTAGCTTCTATTTTACAAAAAGATTTATATTTATTAAAATATATACAAGGTGGTAAAAAGTTTCGATTTAATTTTAATAAATAAAAGAATTGTAGGGTGTGAAAATGAACGTATTGCAGTATATTAAACAAAACTTTGATAGTTTTACTGATAGGGAAAAGTTAATAGCAGAATATTTACTAAGTAATAAGAAAAGTATAATTAGTATGTCAGCAAAGGAAATTGGAGATATTACAAATACATCTGCACCAACTGTAGTTAGATTTTCAAAAAAAATAGGCTTTGATTCTTTAAATGAAATGAAGCTGCAGTTATCTCTTAATTTACAAAGTGATGATAATTCAGATTTCGAATATCTTCATAGTGATTTATCTACAAAGAATATAATAAGAGGAGTAAAAAGCTCTATAGATTCTATAATGAATCAAACTATTGGTCTTTTAAAAGAAGAAGAATTAGAAAAGGCTATTGAATTATTAAATAAAGCTAAAAATGTTTATATCTTTAGTGTTGGTAGTTCAAGTTTAGTAGGTATGGATTTTTATTATAAATTAAGTAGAATTAATGTAAGATGTATAGCTCACAGTGATACTCATCTTCAAATGACAGCATCTGCACTTATGGAAGAGGGAGATGTGGCTATTGCAATATCTTATTCAGGAGAAACTAAGGAAGTTCTTAAGTGTGTATATAATGCTAAAAATTATGGAATACCAGTTATATCAATTACAAGAGCAAGCATAAATAATACATTAGCAGATATGTCAGATATAGTTTTAAGAGTTCCTTTTGTTGAAAAATCCTTAAGAGAAGGAGCAATGAGTTCAAGAATTTCACAATTAGCAGTTATTGATATGTTATTTTTAGGAATGGCAAGAAATAATTTAAAGGGAATAGAAGAAAAACTTAGAGTAACTAGAAGTGCTGTAGAAGAATTTAAAGTTAAGTAAATTTGAGCTGTTTTTACAGCTCTTTTTTTATAAATTTATAAAAATAGTATTATATGGATAAATTTTTTTAATTAATTTCCTTAAGTATAGAAGGGATATATATATTATATTCTTAAGAGTTGAGCTTCTTAGCTATCAAAGAATGTAATATTTATATCCTTTTCAATTTGGAATAAATTATGATAAAAAATTGAGAAATTAATAAAAGTTAACAAAAAATTAAAAAAACGTTTACAAATAAAGTCGAATTTTGTATAATCTATCTGTGCAAAAAATGATGTAAGGAATTGAAGAATAAATAGAATATTTACAATATAAGTGAGAGATTAGATTTGCATTATTAGATAAAAGGAGGGGTTTTATGAAGAAAAAAAGTTTCAGGAAAATCTTAGCGGCATTATGTGCAATGACAACCATGACAATTTGTTTCTCTAAAGTACAAGCAGCGCCTCTAGAGAATACAAATAGTATTGACCAATCTAAAAGCTACATTATCTATAGTGGAGATACCAATAAGACACTATATGATGATGGTGGAAATAATGAAGGATGGTTACGTCAAGGTAAATTTTTAGACTTTGATAAGAATTTTAAGTGGAAACTTGAGAAAAATGGTAATAACTTTTATTTAAAGAATGAAGGAACAACTTGGTATGTTAAGGGAGAAAGTAAAGAAGTAGTTAAAAATTCAGTTACTACTTCATATGTAGTTTCTGATAAAGCAAATAATGGAAATGATAAAGGGGCATATTCTTTTGAAAAAGTTGAAGATGGATATAAATTAAAATCAGTATCAAATAATAAGTATTTAAAACATGGCGTATCAGATAATTATGTAACTTTTACAAATAACGCTTCTGATGCTAGTGTTTGGAAAATAGAAGAAGCTCCTACAGTAGATTCATCAAAAAATTATATTATTTATAGTACAAATACAAATAATACAATATTTGATGATGGTGGAAACACTGATGGATGGGTAAGAAAAGATGCATATGCAAAATTCCAAAAGAAATTTACTTGGAGTTTTGAAGAAGGAAATACAGGCTTATACATAAAGAATTTACTAACAAAATCATATCTTAAAGAAACTCATGGAACAGTTAATGGAAAAACTATAAATTATGCACTAACAGAAAAAACTAATGGAGTTGCAAAAGGTGAATATACATTTGAGAGAATTTTTAATACTGGTGGCTCCTATAAAATAAAATGCAATAATACTGGTAAATATTTATTACAAGGCCAACAAAATGCTGGGAATTATATAACTTTTGCAGATAGCTCTGCTACAGCAAGTGTTTGGAAAATACAAGAAGAAGAAGCTTATCCAAAACCAGCAGGAAGTATAACTTTATGGGATAATGCTATATATAAGAATTACTATAGAATTCCTGCTATAGGAACAGCTAATGATGGAACATTATTAGCAATAAATGATTTAAGATATAATAATGCAGCTGACTTAGGTAATCATAGAATAGACCTTTTAATTAAAAACTCAACTGATAATGGAGTAACATGGTCTAATGAGACAAATTTAACAGTTAAGAATAGTAGTGCAAACTATGGATTTGGTGATGCTGCAATAGTAGCAGATCGTAATTCAGATAAGGTTATAATCCTTGCAGCAGCAGGAGATAAAGGATTCTGGCATAGTAATAGAGCATATGTATCTACTAGACAAAATCCAATTAAAGTAGCAAAGCTTGTTTCAAATGACGGTGGAAAAACTTTTTCAGAACCAGAATATGTAACAGATGAAATATATGGATTAGATACATCTTGGACAAGACTTTTTGTAGCATCAGGTAGAATAATGCAATCAAGATATGTTAAAGTTGGAGATTATTACAGAATATATGCAGCGATTTTAGTTGGAAAAGGTAATAGTAATGCGGGAAATTATATTATCTATTCAGATGACTTTGGTGATACATGGAAGCTTCTTGGAAATGCTACTTCACCAGTACCAGCTGGAGATGAAGCTAAGATTGAAGAATTACCAAATGGTAATGTAGTTATTACAAGTAGAACAGGAACAGGAAGATTAATTAATGTATTTACTTATGATAAAAATGATACAACATTTAGTAAAGGGCAATGGGAAGCTAGCCCTAAGAAATTAACACTTGGTAATGGATCTGCATGTAATGGAGAAACATATATAGTATATGCAAAAGATACTACAACTAATGAATATAAATATTTAGTATTACAATCACTTCCTACAGTAGGAAATTCAAGAAAAGGTGTAGGAATATATTATAAAGAAATTAATAGCAGCGACTCTACTGTTAATGATTTTATAAGTGGTTGGAATTCAAATAACTTCTATATGGTACAACCAAGAGATAGTGCTTATTCTACAATGGCTATTCAAAAAGATGGTAAGATTGCTTTCTTATATGAAGATAGAAATTCTGGTGGTTATGATACTCAATTTATTAGTTTAGATTTAAAAACTGTAACTAATGGAAAATATGAAATGGCATTTGCAGGAATTGGTTCTGAAAAGAACCCATATGTTGTAGAAACAGAAGAACAAGCAAAAGCAGTTAATGAAGTATTTAAAAATGAAAAAGTTAATTGGACATATAAAGTATCACCTGAAGTTCCAGGGGAAGTATCAGCTACAGCTAGAACTGCAAATAGCGCTGTTATAACATGGAATAAAGCTAATGATAATGGAGTGACTGTTGGATATAATATTTACAATGAAAAAGGTGAACGTTTAAATAGTGATATCATTACAGAAGAAAGATTTGAATTAGAAAATCTTGAACCAGGTAAAGAATATAGTATTACTGTTAAAGCAGTAAATAAAGAAGGTGCTGAATCTGAAGCAGCTAACTTTATATTTAGTACAAAATCAGAATCAGAACTAGTAAATCCAATTGAAGATGGTAAAAAAGAAGTAGAACCAGTTGAAGATGAAAAGCAATTAGCTGGTGAATATTCAGGCAATCAAGTACAACCAGGAGAAACAGTAAAAGTTGATGATAAAGAATCTAATGCAAAAGATAAAAATCTTTCTTTATCATTAAAAGGCTTAGCTAATACAGGAGATATTACAAATGTTTCTATGTTAATAGGCGGTGCATTACTTAGTGCTGGTGGATTAGCTGGATTATTAGCAAGAAAAAGAAATAAAAGATAATAGTAAGTAGAAAACAATAATATAAAATAGAAAAGGTATGAAGGATCATATTACTTTGTACCTTTTTTATTTCAAATAAATTATGATTAAAAAATTAATAAAAGTTAATAAAAACGTTTACAAATAAAATCGAATTATGTATAATTTACATGTATAAATATTATGTGAAGGGGTGTAAGATAAATAGAATATTTGTTATGTAAGTAAGTGATTAGACTTGAATTATTAAATAAAAGGAGGGTATTTTATGAAGAAAAAAAGTTTCAAGAAAATCTTATCAGCAGTATGTGCAATGGCTACTATGACAATTTGTTTCTCTAAAGTACAAGCTGCGCCTCTAGAGAATACAAATAGTATTGACCAATCTAAAAGCTACATTATCTATAGTGGAGATATAAAAACTACATTATATGATGATGGTGGAAATAATGAAGGATGGTTACGTCAAGGACACTATTTAGACTTTGATAACAGCTATAGTTGGAAGATTGAGAAAAATGGAAATAACTTTTATTTAAAGAATGAAGGAACAAATTGGTATGTAAAAGGAGTTGCTAAAACTTCAAATAATAATCCTAATGAATATGTTGTTTCTGATAAAAGTGGTGGATCACAAAAAGGTGAATATTTGCTTGAAAAAGCTGAAGGTGGATATAAATTAAAGTCAGTATCAAATGGAAAGTACATTAAATATGGACAAGATAGAGATTATGTAACATTTACTGGTAGTGCTTCTGCTGCAAGTGTTTGGAAAATAGAAGAAAAGCCAGCATATGATGCTTCTAAGGAATATATTATTTATAGTAATAATAAAACTAATGCATTATATGATAGTGGTGGAAAAGATGTAGGTTGGCTACAAAAAGGTACATATGCAGAATTTAATGGAGTATATTCTTGGAAAATTGAAAAGAACGAGACAGGTTTATATTTAAAGAATGTTGGAACATCTTGGTATGTTAAAGGAAATCCACTAAATTTAAATAATAAAGATTATGTTGTTTCAGATAAAAATGGAGGAAATGAAAAAGGAAGTTATAAATTTGAAAAGGTTATAGGTGGATATAAAATAAAATCTTTAACTAATAATAAATACATAAGATTTGGACAAGATAGAAATTATATAACATTTGCAAACAATGTTTCTGAAGGAGCTCTTTGGAAGTTAGAAATTGCACCTAAGTTTGAAAAGCCAGAAGGTAGTATTACTTTATGGAAGAATCCAAATGGTAATGAATTCTATAGAATTCCAGCTATTGCAACTACTAATGATGGAAGGTTATTAGCAATTAATGATTTAAGATATGATTATGCATCAGACTTAGGTAATCATAGAATAGATCTTTTAATTAAAAGTTCAGATGATAATGGAGTGAATTGGACAGAACATAAAAATTTAACAGTTAATAATAGCAGGGCAAATTATGGATTTGGTGATGCAGCAATGGTAGCAGATCGTAATTCAGATAAGGTTATAATCCTTGCAGCAGCAGGAGATAAGGGATTCTGGCATGCAAATAGTGCTTATGTATCTACTAGACAAAATCCTATTAAAGTAGTAAAACTTGTTTCAGAAGATGGAGGAAAAACTTTTTCTCAACCAGAAGATATAACTAAGAAAATTTATGATTTAGATCAATCTTGGACAAGATTATTTGCAGCTTCTGGTAGAATTATGCAATCAAGATATGTTAAAGTTGGAGAGTATTATAGAATATATACAGCAATTTTAGTTGGAAAAGGCAGTGCAAATGGAGGGAATTATGTTCTATATTCAGATGACTTTGGTGATACATGGAATGTTCTTGGAGGAGCTATAACTCCTATCAATAATGCTGATGAAGCTAAAATAGAAGAATTACCAAATGGTAATGTAGTCCTTGCAAGTAGAACAAATAGTGGAAGAAATATTAATATATTTACTTATGATAAGAATGATTCAACATTTACTAAAGGACAATGGGAATCTTCTTTTAAGAAACTAACACTTGGAGACGGATCAGCATGTAATGGAGAAACATATATAGTATATGCAAAAGATACTGCAACTAATGAATACAAGTATTTAGCATTACAATCACTTCCTACTTTAAATAAAACAAGAAAAGGAGTAGGGATTTACTATAAAGAACTTACTGATAATGATGTAAATGTTGATGGATTTATAAATGGTTGGAGTGAAGACAATTTCTATATGGTTCAACCAAAAGATAGTGGATATTCTACAATGAGTATACAAAAAGATGGAAAAATTGCTTTCTTTTATGAAGATAGAAAAGAAAACGATGGATATGATGGTGAGTTTATTACTTTAGATTTAAAAGCTATAACTAATGGAAAATATGAAATGGCATTTACAGGAATTGGCTCTGTAAAGAGTCCATATGTTGTAGAAACAGAAGAACAAGCAAAAGCAGTTAATGAAGTATTTAAAAATGAAAAAGTTAATTGGACATATAAAGTATCACCTGAAGTTCCAGGAGAAGTATCAGCTGCAGCTAGAACTGCAAATAGCGCTGTTATAACATGGAATAAAGCTAATGATAATGGAGTGACTGTTGGATATAATATTTACAATGAAAAAGGTGAACGTTTAAATAGCGATATCATTACAGAAGAAAGATTTGAATTAGAAAATCTTGAACCAGGTAAAGAATATAGTATTACTGTTAAAGCAGTAAATAAAGATGGTGCTGAGTCTGAAGCAGCTAACTTTATATTTAGTACAAAATCAGAATCAGAACTAGTAAATCCATTTGAAGATGAAAAGCAATTAGATAGTGAAAATTCAGGCAATCAAGTACAACCAGGAGAAACAGTAAAAGTTGATGATAAAGAATCTAATGCAAAAGATAAAAATCTTTCTTTATCATTAAAAGGCTTAGCTAATACAGGAGATATTACAAATGTTTCTATGTTAATAGGCGGTGCATTACTTAGTGCTGGTGGATTAGCTGGATTATTAGCAAGAAAAAGAAATAAAAGATAATAAATAAGCAGAAAATAAAAAGGGTATGAAGATAATATTACTTCATACCCTTTTATTGTTTTTGTTTCTTAAGAAAAGTATTTAGTACAGCTGAAATTAGTTTAATTAGGAAGAACAAAATAAAGAAAAGATAATTTAAAAATAAAAAATAAAATCAAAAAAATTTATTTAAAATCACCTAAAAAATATATACAATTGAAAACGTTTTTAGTATAATGTAAACGTAAACGTTAACGTTAAGAGGATGTAAAAAGTATTATAAAAATAGATAAGAATATTTTTTATATTATTTGCTGATTAGCTTTTTATTATTAAATAATTGGAGGAAAACTTATGAAGAAAAAATTATTCAGTAAAATCTTATCGACGGCATGTGCAATTGCAACTATGACATTATGTTTTTCCAAAGTACAAGCAGCACCTATAGATAATACTGCTAGTATTGATTCAACTAAAAGTTACATTATTTATAGTGGCAGTACAAAAAATGCACTATATGATGATAACGGAGTTAATGAAGGATGGATAAGACAAGGAAACTATTTAGACTTTGACAAAAGCTTCAGTTGGAAAATTGAAAAAAATGCAGAAGGTTTTTATCTAAAAAATGAAGGAACAAATTATTATGTTAAAGGGAATGGGAAATTTCATATATGTGATAATGTTGTTTCTGATAAAAATGGTGGAAGTGCAAAAGGAATTTATTTATTTGAAAAAGCTGAAGATGGTTACAAATTAAAATCTAATACTAATCACAAATACTTGACTTTTGGTGAAAATAGGAATTATGTAACTTTTACAGATGATTCTTCTAAGGCAAGTATTTGGAAAATAGAAGAAGTTAGAGACGATGCTGTAGATAATTATATTATTTATAGTAAAGATAAAAATTCTACATTATATGATAGTGGTGGAGCTCAAGTAGGCTGGTTACAAAAGGGTAAATATGAATATAATAATAAGTTTTTATGGAATATTCAAAAAAATGGTAATGAAGCTTACCTAAAGAATGTAGGAACAACTTGGTATGTTAAAGGTAATGGTCATAGCTATGATAATCTTTCATATGTTGTATCAGATAAAAATGGTGGAGCTGAAAAGGGTACATATTTACTTGAAAAAGTTTTACATGGATTTAGAATTAAATCTACTGCTAATAATCAATATTTAACATATGGATTAGATGAAAATTATGTAACATTTACAAGTAGCGCTCCTGAAGCAACTGTTTGGACAATAGAATATGAACCAGCATATCCAAAACCAGAAGGAAGTATTACATTATGGGAAAATCCAGTAGGAACTAATTATTATAGAATTCCTGCTATTACAACAACAAATGACGGAACATTATTAGCTATTAATGATTTAAGATATAATCATGCAGGAGATTTAGGAAATCATCGTATTGATCTTTTATTAAAATCTTCAACAGATAACGGGGAAAATTGGTCAAATGAAATTAATTTAACAAAAGATTATAGCAATGCAGGTTATGGCTTTGGTGATGCTGCTATAGTTGCAGACCGTGAATCAGATAAAGTTTTAATTTTAGCAGCTACAGGAAGTAAAGGATATTGGCATGATAACCCAAATTATGTTTCTACTAGAAACAATCCTATTAGAGTTTCAAGCTTTGTGTCTACTGATGGAGGAGCAAACTTCTCAAGACCAAATGATTTAACAGAACAAATTTATAATTTTGATTCTTCATGGTCAAGATTATTTGTAACATCTGGAAGAATAATGCAATCTAGATATATTAAAGTTAAAGATTATTATAGAATATATGCGGCAATTCTTGTTAGTGGAAAAGGAAATTTTGTTATTTACTCAGATAACTTTGGAGAATCATGGAATATTCTTGGAGGAACTACTTCACCAATACCAAATGGAGATGAAGCTAAAGTAGAAGAATTACCAAATGGAAATGTTGTTCTTGCAAGTAGAACAGGTTCAGGAAGATTTATAAATGTGTTCAAATATAATAATGACGGAAACTATACAAGTGGTAGTTGGGAAAGCAAACAAAAATCATTAGTGCTTGGAAAAGGAAAAGCAACTAATGGTGAAACATATATTGTATATGCAAAAGATACTGAAACTAATGAATATACATATGTAGCATTACAATCAATTCCAACATTAAATAATTTAAGACAAGGAGTTGGTATATTCTTTAAAGAAGTTAAGAGTAGTGAAAGTACTGCTACTGAATATGTAAATGGATGGAGTGCAAGTAACTTCTATATGGTACAACCTTTAGCTAGTGCATATTCTACATTTAGTGTTCAAAAAGATGGTAAAATTGCTTTCTTCTATGAAGATAGAAATAGAGGCGGATATGATGCTCAATTCATTAGCTTAGACTTAAAAACAATAACAAATGGAAAATATGAAATGGCATTTAAGGGAATAGGATCAGTAGAAACTCCATATATAATAGAAACTCAAGAACAATTAGAAGCTGCTAATGGAATATTTAGCAAGGAAAAAGTGAACTGGATTAATAATATATCACAATAAAAAATAACTAATAATATTTAAATAAAAAAGGTATGAAGCATCAGATTTACTTCATACCTTTTTATTGTTTTTGTTTATTGTGAAAAGTATCTAGTATAGCTGAAATTAGGTTAATTAGGAAGAAGAAATTAAATAAAAGAAATTTTAAAAAAAGTGTATTTCAAATAAAAAAATATATATACAAATGAAAACGTTTTTAGTATAATGTAAACGTAAAGAGCAAAATGGTGTGAAGTATTATAAAAATATATAAAAATATTTAGTGTATTAGTTGCTGATTTGCTTTGCATTAATAAAAT
>NZ_JBNPON010000060.1:0-20395 GCF_050315195.1 Clostridium sp. SGI.024
ACCCTCAAGCGACTCATACATCTTACTACTTTAAGATTTTATTGTCAATACTTTTTTCTAAAAAATCTTTTCAGTAGCTTTTCCTTTGAGATGTTTCTCTCGGGAACGAAACTTATCTTACCACTTAACATAGTAATAATTTTTATATAACTACATAAAAATTATTAAATATATTTATAATTCTATATCTTTCTTCATATTTCTACATATTACTACTATTGATACACCTGGTACATTTGATATTAAATTTAAATATGCTTTTAAAGAGGTGTATAAAAGAAAATACATAAATATCACTAATATATCACCCCTTCTAAATACTAAATAACTACAATACTTTTCTTCTTTGTATTGTTACAGGGTACTCATCTGTTCCAATAACTATTTTATTAGTCTTTACCACAGTCCCCTTGTCTGCTATAACATTATTCATAACTACATTAGATTTTATAATAGAACTTTGCATTATAATACAATTTTTAAGTTTTGCTCCTTTTTCAATTTTTACATGTCTTCCTATAATACAGTTTTTTATTTCTCCATCAATATAAGATCCATTAGCAACTATTGAATTTGATACTAAACTAACTTTTGTATATAAAGTTGGTGGTTCATCCTGAGACTTAGTGTAAATAGGCTTGTTGTTATAAAATAACTCCTTATTAATATTTTGATTTAAGATATCTAAATTGGTGTCAAAATAAGACTTTATTGAATTAATACATGATAAATATCCATCAAACTCAAAAGCGCCAACCTTTAAATTCCTTAAATTATCGGCTATATATCCTTTAATCTTCTTATGAATTCCATTCCTTACACAATCATGTATAATGCTTAGAAACAAATCAGTTTTCATTATATACATTTCCATATTTATTTTCGCATCTTTTTCTCTACCAATATTTTTACCTATACTTATTATTCTATTATCATCATCAATATTAAGTATTTCACACTCAAAAAAACTTTGATTTGCATTGTATATATTCTTATAAATGATTGTAACATCATTGCTAGATTTTATATGATATCTTAATGCATCAATATAATCTATGTTACAAATCATATAAGATGGAGCTATAAGTACATATTCCTTTCTGCTATGCTCTATAAACTCTATATTTTCAGAAAAATTATGGACATCATCAACACTTGGATGATAATCGCCAAAATTAAATACTCTAAGTCCATCTCTTTTTCTATGAAGATCCCATGGCCTTCCATTTGTTAAATGATTTATTAATGATCTTGATTTGTTTTCAGTAAAAATTCCTATACTCTCTATTCCAGAATTAGCCATATTAGATAAAACAAAATCTATTATTCTATATCTTGCTGAAAGAGGTACTGAAGCTAATGTTCTGTATCTAACCAATTCTCCCATTCTACTTTCATTTTCATCTAAATTAATAATTCCTAAGCAGTTTTTCATTATCTTCTCCCTCCTTACATATTAATGACTTCATTATTTTCCGAAATTTCCCTATAATTAAAATTAACTTTATTAATTACGTATTGATAAGCTCCAATAACCTCTATGTCATTATCATTTTTAATTCGGCAACCATGATTTATTATGGCATTATTTCCTATAATAGCTTTTTCTATTCTAACGTTATCTCCTATTTTTACATTAGGCATTATTACAGAATCAATTATCACTGTGTTTTTTCCAACATACACTCCTTGAGATAAAACGGAATTTTCTATTTTTCCATTTATAATACATCCTTCAACAATAAGAGAATTAATTATTTTAGCATTCTCTCCTATATAATGAGCTGGCCTTACTTCATTTTGTGAATATATCTTCCATTCTCTATCATATAAATTCAATTTATTATCTAGCTTTAGTAAATCCATATTAGCTTCCCACAAACTTTGAATTGTTCCCACATCTTTCCAATATCCCTCAAATGAATAAGCCATTAATTTTTTACCATTATTAAGCATACTAGGTATTATATTTTTCCCAAAATCGTTATCTGATTTTGTATCCATTTCATCCTCTCTTAAATATCTTTTCAAAACAGACCAATTAAAAATATATATTCCCATAGATGCATTTGTACTCTTAGGAATACTAGGTTTTTCTTCAAATTCATATATAGAGTTATCTGCCCTAGTATTCATGATTCCAAACCTACTTGCCTCTTCTATTGGAACATCTATAACTGCAATAGTTACATCAGAATTATTTTCCTTATGAAAATCTAACATTTTATAATAATCCATCTTATAAATATGGTCTCCTGATAAAATAAGTACATATTCTGGATCATACCTATCTACAAATTCAATATTTTGATAAATTGCATTTGCAGTTCCCTTATACCAATCTCCACCCTTCTCTTCTTGATAAGGTGGTAATATAGATACTCCTCCATCACGCCTGTCTAAATCCCAAGGGTCTCCAATTCCAATATGATTATTTAAATCCAAAGGTTTATATTGAGTTAATACTCCAACAGTATATATGCCTGAATTAGAGCAATTACTTAAAGGAAAATCTATAATCCTATACTTACCTCCAAATGGAACTGCTGGTTTGGCTATATTCTTAGTTAAAACTCCAAGTCTGGATCCTTGTCCACCAGCTAAAATCATTGCAACAACTTCTTTTCTCCCCATCACTCATCCCTCTCTCACACCTAAATATTATTTATTATATTTGCACCTTATCTCTTAATAATTCCTCATATATTCTTAAATATTCTTTTGCAGACTTTTCCCAACTATTATCTGTTTTCATAGAATTCTCAATTATTTTATTCCATCTATTCTTATCTTTAAAAATATTTAATGAATATCTAATTGTATTTAGTAGCTCATCTTGAGAATAATTTCTAAATCCAAATCCATTTCCCTCTTCTGTATATTCGTTATAAGGTATTACAGTATCCTTTAATCCACCAGTTTCTCTTACTATTGGAATACTTCCATATCTAAGTGCAATAAGCTGACCAAGACCACAAGGTTCAAATAAAGATGGCATTAAAAACATATCAGAGGCAGCATATACCTTATGAGCTAATTCATTGCTAAATCTTATATTTGTACTTATTTTCTCTGGATATCTCAAATTAAAACTCTTAAAACTTTCTTCATATATATAGTCACCAGTACCAACTATAACGACTTGAATATCCTCTTTTAATAATTCGCCTAAAATCCTAACAATTAAATCACAACCTTTTTGATGTGTTAATCTAGAAACCAATCCTATCATTGGAATTTCCTTATCTATAGGTAAATTAAGTTCTTTTTGAAGTTCTTCTTTATTTAATTTTTTATTATCTATTGTTTCAATGTCATAATTTATATATATATATTTATCCGTATTAGGATTATATTCTTTATAATCTATACCATTAACTATCCCCTCTAAAAACATTCCCCTATATTGTAATAATCCATCTAACCCTTCCCCATAATCAGGTGTTTTTATTTCCTTTGCATAGGTCTTACTAACAGTTGTAACTTTATCTGAATAATTAATAGCACCTTTTATAAAACTTATTGATCCATTATGTTCTAAAGTTCCATTTAAAAAAGGATCATAATCATAACCAAATAGTTCTGGCAAAACATCAGGCGAAAACATTCCTTTAAAGAATAAATTATGGATTGAAAAAACTGTTTTTATATGTTTGAATTTTTCTTCCCTTTTATATTCTAATTTATGCAGTACTGGAACCATTGCTGTTTGCCAATCATTACAATGAATAATATCTGGGTTCCAGTCTATATGCTTTAAAAATTCAAGGACTGCCCTACTAAAAAACGCAAATTTTTCACCATCATCATAATATCCATATAATCCACTTCTTTTAAAATAATACTCATTATCTAATAAATAAAATTTAACTCCTTCATATTCATACTCAAATACTCCACAATATTGTACTCTCCAACCAACCTTAACAGTAAAATTAGATACATACTTTAAACTAGTTTTAATATCCTTGTTAATGTCTCTATAATTAGGAATTACTACTCTTACTTCTTCACCCAATTCTTTTAATGCCATTGGTAATGATCCAATTACATCACCTAATCCACCAGTTTTTATAAATGGATTAGCTTCTGATGCCACAAATAAAACCTTCAAACTTATTCCTCCTTACCCTCTACATCTTCTATTTCAAAAATTTTAAATATAGATGTGGCCATAGGTGGTACTTTTATAGATATTGAATTTGCCCTATTATGACATTTAATTTCATCTGAAATTATTATGGATTTATTAACTTGATTAGAACCTCCAAATTCAATGGCATCTGTATTAAATACCTCTTCATATACAGCTTTATATGGAACTCCAATTCTAAAATCATAATAAACAACAGGAGTGAAGTTACATATAAAAATCAATGTATCTTTAATATGCTTTCCTCTTCTAATAAAAGTAAGAATACTTTGAGCTGAATTGTTTGAATCTATCCATTCAAAACCTAAATTATCATAATCCAGTTCCCAAAGTGCTTTATTTTCCTTATAAAAATTATTTATTTTCTTTACAAAATATTGAGTATCCTTATGCATCTTAAAGTTATCAATTAGTTTCCATTCTAATTCTTCATATTCTCTCCATTCAATAAATTGAGCAAATTCACATCCCATAAAAGTTAATTTTTTACCTGGATGACCAATCATATATGCTAAATATAGTCTTAAACTAGCAAATTTATTCCAATAATCTCCCCACATTTTATCAACTATGGATTTTTTCCCATGTACTACTTCATCATGAGATATAGGTAGTATAAAATTTTCAGAGTAATTATAAATCATAGAAAAAGTTACATTATTATGATGATATCTCCTATAAATGGGATCTAACTCTATATATTTCAAGGTATCATTCATCCATCCCATATTCCACTTAAAATTAAAGCCTAAACCTCCTTCTTCTATTGGTTTAGTAACATTAGGCCAAGAAGTTGATTCCTCTGCTATCATAACTACATTGTTAAAGTTTTTATTTATATACAAATTTAGGTCTTTTAAGAATTGTATTCCTTCTAAGGAGCTATTTCCACCATATATATTAGGCTTCCACTCCCCCACATCTCGTCCATAATTTAAGTAAAGTATATTTGAAACAGCATCCACTCTTAATCCATCTATATGAAATTCTTTTAACCAAAAGAATGCATTAGAAATTAAAAAACTTTTTACTTCTGCTCTTCCTAAATCAAAATTAGAAGTTCCCCATCCCTTATTATCAGCTCTCCACTTCTCAGCATATTCATATGTAGGACTTCCATCAAACATATATAATCCATGTTCATCTCTACAAAAATGCCCTGGTACCCAATCCAAAATTATACCTATATTATTTTTATGAAGCTCATTAATCAACTCTTTAAGTTCTTTTGGATTTCCATATCTACTAGTTACAGAATAATATCCTGTACTTTGATATCCCCAAGAAGCATCTAGTGGATGTTCTGTTAGAGGCATAAATTCTACATGAGTATATCCCATTTCAGTTAAATATTTAGGTAAATAATCACTTAGCTCCTTATAAGTTAAGAACTTTCCTTCTTTCTTTTTCCATGACCCTAAATGCATTTCATATATGTTAACAGCTTCCTCTAAAATTTTTACATTATCTCTTTTATTTATCCACTTTTTATCAGACCATCTAAAATTACTTTCTCCTAATACTATTGAAGCAGTATTTGGCCTAAGTTCAGAATATATAGCATATGGATCAGCCTTGTATTTTCCTTCTTCATTATACTTATTTATAATATAATACTTATATTTCATTCCCTCTCTTATACCTGGAACAAATAAACTCCATAATCCTTTATTGTTTATTTTTATCATTTTATATTCTTCTAAAGGCTTAAAATCACAAAAATCTCCAACAACATATACTTCTGAAGCATTAGGTGCCCAGGTTGTAAACCTAGTTCCTCTTCTCCTGTTTTCACTTTTAAGATGAGCTCCCATAAAGTTATAACTAGAAATATTTTTCCCATTATGGAATAATTCAATATCTTCTTTATTAAATACTTCATTTTGCAAATCATTTCTTACCATCTGTGTCATTCTAATCACTCCCTTAAACTTAACATAATCCATCGAAAAACATTATACCATTTATTTACATTATTTTCCATGTATTCTATGATACTCTTAATGGTACTTTTTGTTATTTTTCGCCTTTTATTTACAAAGTAATAAATTACTAATTGTCAAAATAATTAATTAATAGATTTTAATTAAGATTTTATTAAGTATATATTAAGGTTTCTACTATTATAAAATTAAGCTTTTATCTCTAGAATTATTTATAGAATATATCGTAGGAGGGGTAAAATTGAAAGTTTTAGAAGTAACTAATCTAAAAAAAACTCTTGGAAAAAGAGAAATAATTAAGAATATATCATTTTCAATTGAAGAAGGGGAAATATTTGGATTCTTAGGTCCAAATGGTGCTGGTAAAACAACCACAATAAGAATGCTAGTTGGGCTCATTCATCCTAATGAAGGTAGCATCTCTATTTGTGGTCATGACTTGAAAAATGATACTGAAAAAGCATTAAGAGAAGTGGGAGCAGTTGTTGAAAATCCAGAATTATATAAGTATTTATCAGGAAGAGAAAATTTAATGCAAATAGCTAGAATTAGAAATATTTCAAAGGAAGATGTTAATGAAACTATAAAACTAGTTGGTCTAGAGGATAGAATTGATGATAAAGTAAAAAAGTATTCCTTAGGAATGAAACAGCGTCTAGGTCTTGCTGCCTCTCTTTTATCTAAACCAAAACTATTAATTTTAGATGAGCCTACTAACGGATTAGATCCATCTGGTATTTTAGATTTTAGAGAAATAGTTAAAAAAGCTGCTAAAGAAAAGGGAATGGCTGTATTCAAATCTTCACACATCTTATCCGAAGTACAACACTTATGTGATAGAGTTGCCTTTATTAATCATGGAACAATTAAATCTGTAGAAAATGTAGTAAATGAATCAATGGAAACTGACACTGACATAATCTGCTTAAATCTTAATGAAGAAATAGATTTAAATGAATTAAAAAAGATTGAGTATGTTAATTCTGTAAGAAAATCAGATGATGGAATTGAAATTATATTATTATCAAACAAAACTTCAAATTTAATCAAACACCTTGTTAGCAGAAATTATAATATTGAAGAAGTCTATAAAATTAGAAAAGGCCTAGAACAAAGATATATGGAATTAGTTGAAGGAGATATAAGATAATTATGTTATCTCTAATAAAAAACGAATTTATAAAAATATTTAAGAGACCTAAGACCTGGATAGTTTTCACATTATTCATTGCCCTAGTTGGCATAAATATTTTTGGTACATGGAAGAATGATCAAACTATGCGAGAGTGGATATCTCCAGAATATCAAATAAAACAAGCTGAAGAACAATTAACATATATAAGAAATGACATAAAAAGAGCTGAGGCTGATGAAGATCAAAATTGGCTTAATAGCTCAAAGGAAATAGAGAAAAATCTATTAAATCAAATTGAAGATAATAAGGAAATAATTAAAAACGGAATTTCTGAAGAGTCATGGAAGAAAGATTTAGAACAAACAATTAAAGATCTGGAAATTAAAGTAGAAAGCTATGAGGAAAATGGAATTAATGAATGGAATAAAAGATGGTATGCACAGTCAAAACAAGAATTAGAGGATTATAAATATTTAAGGGATAATAATATTATGCCTTTACAGGGCTGGGAATATACTGAAGCTAATTTCTTTAGAAACTTAGGTAGTTTTTTTAGATTTGGCTTATTAATTGCTGGAATAGCTGTATTTATGAGTGATATGGTTTCAGGGGAATGTACCCCTGCCACTTTAAAATTCTTACTTGTGCAACCCGTTAAAAGAGGAAAAATATTATTTTCAAAATTTATTGTTTCTTTAGTAACAGTAACTTCATTAATAGTTCTTCCTCAACTTGCAGGTATGGCAATAGTTAATATTACTAGTAATACAGAAGTATCAAATTATCCAGTTAGAATTGAACAAAAATACGAAAAACAATTTGATCAAAATTCACAAGAAATGATTTTAGAACAAGTTCCTAACACATCAAAAATGGTAACTAATAATGAATTTATTTTAAGAAGTATTGGATATCAAATTATATTTATAGCAACAGCTTGTTCAGTGGTATTTATGATTTCAACTATTTTTAAAAGTAGTATGATATCTATGGCAGTCTCAGTTATATTAACTATGTTTTTAACTATTGGAGCACAAGCAATAGGCACTTTAAGAGACTATAGCCATTTCTTATTCACAACATATGCTGATGCTGGTAGTGTTATAAATTCTTCTCTTCCACTAATGTATCAAAATACAAATTTAACAATAATGAACGGACTAATTTGCATGACTATAACATCAATTATTGCTTATATAGTCTCACATATTAACTTTTCAAAAAAAAGATATTTTAATTTAATTATTATAGATTTTATAATAATTTATCCACATTCAAAAAAAGTTATCAACAAATCCATTACAAAAATAAGATTATTGTTGATAACTTTTTCTTTTTAAAGCTTATCCATATAGCAGCTCTATTGATAATTAATATTTATTAATATATAATATCCATATAATTAACTATTTTAAAGGAGTGTAAAAAATGAGTTCACAAGAAAACACTAATAAGAAGCCTAAAGAAATATTGGCTCCTAAAAAAGTAAAGTACCAATGTCTACACACAACAGAAGCTAAAGAATGTACTTGTATAAGAAGTAAGGGTCTTGTATTAAATAAATAATAAGTTTTAATTAATATAAGTACCATTAGATAATATATCAATATTTTTAATAAAGGAGATGCTACGACATCTCCTTTATTAATATTTTTTATTTATATCCAAATAAATCAACTCTATTCAGATAAATTCTTTATAAAAATATATCGCGTTGTTCCTCCAAATGGAACGTTCTTTATTTCACTAATAATTTCATATTTCATTTTTAAATAGAAATTTTTTGCCTGATAATCTTGAGTGGTAAGATATACTTTTTTTACTCCTAATTTTATTAATTCTTCTTCTAAACTATAAATTAACTCCGACCCAATACCTCTTCCACGATATTCATTCTTTGTTCCCAAATATTTAATATAACAGGTTTCAAAAGTAATCTCCCCAAGAATTCCTCCTGCATAATTTCCATCAACAATTGATGCTAATGATATTATCTTCTCTTCCCTTGAATCTCTTCCTGTTTTAGCTTTCAACTCTTCAAGTAATATGTTATCTAGAATTTGTTCATTTTTTATTAAATCATAATTAATAATCAATTATATACACCTTCTATTCAGAGTTATATGAATATACCCTTCTTTAAATTAATTAAAGTATAAGGCATCAAAAATGATGCCTTATATTCTATAATAAAAATCCTGTATAATTTTTTGCTACCTCAATTACTCTATAAACATCTAAATTTTGTTGTACTGACATTTCGCTTCTTCTTATATAATCTAAGAAATTCCTCCAAGCAAGCTGAGCATGCCTATTTTTACCTTCACTTAATAAATTAAGGGCACTAGTCAATTTAATTACATACTCTCTATGATATCCTAGCTGTTTCCACTGATTTTTTACTAAACCTTTTGTATTTATACAATTCTCTTCAATATTATGTAAAAATTCATTTGCTAGATTATATGAAACTTTATACTTCAATGACAATCTTTCATTAATTCTATCACCAATAGCATTAAAGTAATCACAAGAAGAGAATTCTGAAAGTCCCTCTAAATATTTAGTTACTTCTTCCCAATTTTCTCCATACATGTTGCTAAAATACTCTTTCTTTAGTTCTTCATAATCCAAACTATTGTTCCAAAGCATTTTACCCATAACATAATTAGGGAAATTGTGAGGGAAACCAGCTCTAAGTTCCTGACAACTAATGTAACCATTTAAATTCAACTTTTGTAGGAATTTAATATCCCTGTAAATAACTTTACTAATTTTCATATATCCTAAATCTCCATAATGAGCACGCCCTAATGGATAATCATAAACAAAGCTATCTCCTTTAAATGATTTTTGCCAATCAAATAAATATGAAAGATTTTCTTCTAAGGAATTTGGCAATACAATACTGTTTCTTTTATATGGCTTAGGATTTGGAACTCCATTTTCATAATCTACATCTGCATAACTCATCTCAAAAGTTCTTGTAATTGGTGCAAACATCATTGTAAATCTTCCTGGGTTCTTTATTTTTTCCTTTTGAGGTGCAAATAATAATTCATGATATAGTAAAAAACAAATTTTAGTAGATAATCCTGCCTTAGATAACTCTTCATCTAATTTGTTTAAAATTTTTACATATTGGTCAGACGGAATTTCTTTTTGACATTCTTCACACTCACATATATTGTTTCTTGCATCTGAAAGCCAAACATGTAAATAGTCAACATCCTTTCTATTTTTTGCATAATCTACAATTATAGTAACCATTTTTTCTGCTACTTCTGGATTTGCAAAATCTAAACTTGTTAATATAGGTGCTGTATTAAACAATTCTCTTTTACCATTTAATTCAGCAACTAAAGGTTTCTTTTCTTCTGGTAAAGTTAATCCAGATTCCCATCCATATTTAGAAGAATAACCTAGAACCTCTCCAGTCCATCCATGCCCAACTCTATGATGTACAATTCCCCTTGCATTCATTTCTTTATCTATACTATCACTCATCTTTTGGGCAATTTCATTATCAAATGCTTCTTTTTCAATATATGGATTAAACTCATGCTCATACCAACGTTTAAAGAATGAGTAAGGATTCTCAAATTGTATAAAGAAACTATTCATTCCTATTTTAGGTAACCAATCAATAAAGTTTTTCACATTCTCATAAGAATCTGCACCTTCAATACATACTCCTCTGTGATCAAAGCAAGCCTTTTCATAAATATATATTTTTTTATTTATAAATTCTTCATATGTTCTATCTATAATTAATTCATTTTCCCTACCAGGCCTTAAATATCTTACTCCAAATTCTGAGAAGAAACGATAAATACCTATTAATAATCCTACTTGTGAGTTAGAAGAAATCGAACCTCTACCATTAAAAAAATCAATTTTTATTGTATCTGTAGCTATAGAATTAAGATCTTTATCAATAATTAATTGAATATCTGATTTTTCTTTATCATTTTCTTCTAATATTGAAATTCCAAAGATTTTATTAAAGTAATAATCAACTTCTGTTTCTAAAAAATATTTATTTTGAATTTCTTTACTATACCAAACTTTTAAGTTCATATTTCTCCCCCTTTTAACTATCAATTTTTTCCACATTTAAATTATTTTTATCAGCAGCTTTAAAAAATGGGAAGTATATAGCAAATGAGATTAATACTAGAATTAATTGTAGTACTGCTCCTTGCCAACTTCCTCCTGTTGCAAGAAATCCACCAATAATAGGAGGTGTTGTCCAAGGTAGTGTTACTCCAGTTGTTAATGGTACAAGTCCAATTGCCATTGTTAAATATGTTATTGTAGCATTTATTATAGGAACTGTTATAAATGGAATAATCATTATTGGATTTAAAACTGTAGGGAAGGTAAATAAAATTGCTGTATTAATATTAAATAAAGCTGGTATTCCTGAAACTTTACCTAAAGTTTTATACTCCTTACTTTTACTAAAGAACAATAAACATAAAGCTAAACCAATTGTAGCTCCACCACCACCAATATAAACAAATAAATCCATAAATGGTGCAGTAATAATATTTGGTAGTGCTTCTCCAGCTGCTAGAGCTACACGATTAGCATCTGTATATTGAAGCCATAATGGATTCATTACTGATCCGACAACTTGTCCACCGTTTACACCACAGAACCAGAAAATAGAATTTAGAAATACAGCTACAAAAGTTCCTGGTAAAGTTCCAGCTATAAGTCCTAAAGGTTTACCAATTACAACTGAAAGGACATCATTTAAACTTCCTAGTCCTAATACTTCTAATACCTTTAATACTGTTGCGAAAAATATAAGAATTACTGTTCCTGGAATAAGGGCAGAGAATGATTTACTTACTATATCAGGAACATTTCCTGGCATTTTTATAGTAATATTTTTTTGAATAAACCAGCGATAAATTTCAGCAGCAATCATACCTACAACAATTGCAGCAAATAAACCTTTTCCACCTAGCATATTATAAGGTATGCCAGCAACAGATTCAGCACTTTTTATAGATGGAGTTACTAATAAGAAAGCTCCCAATGCTAAAACACCTGCTGATGGACCATCTGTTCCGTAAGATTCTGACAACCTATAAGCAACACCAAATACAGTAATTAAAGCTATAAGCCCAAATGAATTGTTTACTATAGTATTTAATAAAACATCTAATCCCCAATGATTTTTAAGCCAATTTGTCCATGATTCAACAGGAAAACTTGCAACTAGAACAAATAATGAACCAATCAAGATTAATGGCATAGCCATCATAATACCTTCTCTTAATGCTTTAAGATGCCTTTGCTTTCCAACCTTTTCACCTAATGGAGCTAGTTTACTTTCTAAGAACTCTAAAAACCCTTTCATTTCCATAACCTCTTTCTTTTTTATTTTTTAATTTTTAATTTTTATTTTCTTTTTATAATTAAATATAAACATATAAACGTTTTCTGTCAATACTTTTTTTATTTTTTATAATTTAAAATTACTACCATTTTTTTATAACTTAGAGTAAAATATAAAATAGTAACACATTTACTTAAATGGAGGTGCTATTGTGTACAAAAAAGATTCTGAAGTATACATTCAAAATGTAAGTTCTGTTCTAGAATTTATCTACAGAAATCCTAGAACCTCAAGAATAGAAATCTCTCAAGCAACAGGCTTAACACCAGCTGCTGTTACTAATATAGTAGCCGAATTAATGAATAAAGACTGGATTAAAGAAACAGGTGATGAGGTTAGTTTTGTAAATGGCTCAGGTCGTAGAAGAAAGGTCTTAACCCTTAACAATTCTATAGGTTATTTACTTGGTGTTGAATTTAACATGAAAGGAATATTTGTTACCATAACTGATATTCTTGGAAATGTAATTAGTCGTGATTATAAAAATATTAATAAATATGCTATCACCCATATAAATGATGAAATAATCAATTTAATCGAAAATTCTATTACTAAAGTTGATTCAAGTAAGATTTTAGGAGCTGGGATTGCAATACCTGCTCATTTTGACTTAACTAGTGAAACTATTATCTCAAACAATGATATGTGGAAGGATTTTAATTTATTTGAAATAAAAAAACATTTTTCTTTTCCTTTTATTGTGGAGAATAATATAGAATGTATGGCTCTAGGAGAATATCTTTTTAATCCTTTAAATACACCTGATAAATTCTTATTTTTCCATGTAGGACATGGCTTATTTTGTTCCTTCTTCGATTCAGCAAATTTAGGCATTAAAGCTAATTATTATATTGGAGAGATTGGACATACAGTTGTAGATATTAATGGTCCAAAATGTGAGTGTGGGAAAAAAGGATGTCTTCAAACTTATATCTCTGAATCTTGGTTAATAAAAAATGCAAAATTCTTTTTTGAAAATTCAACGAACACTATTTTAAGTAATCTTGTAAAGAATAGCGAAGAAATTTCTTTACAAACAATAATTGCTGCTTATAAACTTGGGGATTCTTATTTTAAGAGAAATATAGAGTTAGGTATAGAACTCCTTGGAACTTCTATTTCAAATACCTTAATAATGAGAGATGCAGATAAAATATTTTTAAATAGTGAATTACTTAGTCATAAAGAGTTTTCTAGTCAAATTGTTGATATTGTTCAAAGTCAGATGATGTTTATTCCTAGCAAGATAGACCTTAATATAGAGGTTACAAACTTTGATAATTTTAGGGGCTCACGTGGTGGGTGCGCTTTAGCATCTTTTGCATTCTTTATTAAAAATCTTAACTACTCTCAATAATTTAAATTTTTAGTTGTTGGCATTTAACTTAATAAATAGTAAAGGTGTGTAATTTCTTTATTCTACACATTTAATAAAGGAGCTGTTTAGGCAGCTCCTTACTAAATTAATTATATTTTAATTATCTAAATAGATTGTCGATAATATTCTCCATTGATTTGTATAGTTACTGGGTTATGTTCAGTTCCTCTAACTACTCTGTTTCCTGGAATTAATGAATTTTTATCAGCAACTACATTACTCATCATAACATTTGTTCCAATAACTGAATTATCTAATATAATACAGTTTTCAAGCTTAGCTCCTTTTTGTATTATTACTCTTCTTCCTATAATACAATTTTTAACTTCTCCTTCTATATAAGATCCATTTCCTATAATAGAATTAGTTACTAAACTATTTTTTGTATATTGTGTTGGTGGCTCGTCCTTAGATTTTGTTACAATAGGATTATCCCCATGGAATAGCTCCTTATATTTATTTTGATTTAATAATTCTAAATTTGTATCAAAATATGATTTTGTTGAGTTAATGCATGATAAGTATCCTTTAAATTCATATACTCCTACTACTAACTTATCCAAATTATTTTCTACATATTTTTTGAACTTTCTATATCTTCCTGTCTTTAAGCATTCATGTATTATCTCTATGAATAAATCTGTTTTCATTATATACATTTCCATACTTATATTAGCATTTTCTTCTATTCCAATATTTTCCCCTATGCTAATAACCCTATTATCTTCATTTATATTAACTGTTTCACATTTTATAAAACTCTTATTAGCATTATCCACATTCTTATATACAATAGTTATATCATTCCCTGATTTTATATGATATTTCATTACTTCTCTATAATTTATATTGCATATCATATAAGAAGGACTAATTATTACATAGTCTTTTCTACTATTTTCAATATATTTAATATTGTCTGCAAAATTATGAATATCATCAACATTTGGTTCATTATCTCCAAAGTTAAATACTCTAAGTCCATCTTTCTTTCTATTAAGATCCCAAGGTCTACCATTAGTTAAATGTTCAACTAGAGATCTAGATTTATTTTCCGTAAAGATTCCTATATCTTCTATTCCTGAATTAGACATGTTAGAAAGTACAAAGTCTATTATTCTATATCTTGCTGCTAATGGAACAGCTGCTAATGTTCTATGTCTAACTAATTCATCCATTCTTCTTTTATTTTCATCTAAATTTATAATTCCTAAACAATTTTTCATCATAATAATTTCCTCCAAAATTAAACTATTTAATTACACATTGGTATGCACCAACGACTTTAATATCTTTTCCATCTCCAATATGACAATCATTGTTTATTATTGAATCATTACCTACTATAGCTCTCTCTATTGTTACATTATCTCCTATTTTTACATTTGGCATTATTACTGAATCTCTTATTATTGTATTTTTTCCTACAGTTACTCCTTGAGATAATATTGAATCTTCCACTTCTCCGTTGACTATACAACCTTCTACTATTAATGAATTTGCTATTTTAGCTTTTTCTCCTATATGTTGTGCAGGTCTTATTTGATTATCAGAGTAAATTTTCCATTCACTATCATATAAATTCAATTCATTATCTATCTTTAATAGGTCCATATTAGCTTCCCATAAGCTTTCTATTGTTCCTACATCCTTCCAATATCCTTTAAATGGATATGCAACTAACTTTCTTCCTGAATTCAGCATCTTAGGAATTATATTTTTTCCAAAGTCATTGCTTGAATCCTTATCCATTTCATCTTGAATTAAGTATTCTTTTAATACTGACCATTTAAATATATAGACTCCCATTGAGGCATTAGTACTCTTTGGATTTTTAGGTTTTTCTTCAAATTCATAAATAGTACTGTCTTCATTAGTATTCATAATTCCAAATCTACTTGCTTCATCTAAAGGTACATTAATTACTGCAATTGTTGCGTCTGCATTATGGCTTTTATGAAAATCTAACATCTTATAATAATCCATTTTATAAATATGATCTCCTGATAAGATAAGAACATATTCAGGCTCATATCTATCTATAAATTGAATATTTTGATAGATGGCATTAGCAGTTCCCTTATACCAAGCCCCACCTTTCTCCCCTTGATAAGGTGGTAATATTGTCACTCCTCCATTACGTCTATCTAAATCCCATGGATCTCCAATTCCAATATAAGCATTTAAATCTAATGGCTTATATTGAGTTAATACTCCTACAGTATAAATTCCAGAATTAGAACAATTACTTAAAGGAAAATCTATAATTCTATATTTTCCTCCAAACGGAACAGCTGGTTTTGCTATATCTTTAGTCAAAACTCCTAGCCTAGATCCTTGTCCTCCTGCTAATATCATTGCAACAATCTCTTTTCTTCCCATTTGCTTTCCTCTCTTTAATACAAATTTTTTATCAATACCTTTTGTTAATTACTTTTTATTAAATCCTTATATAAGCTTATATATTCTCTAGCTGACTTTTTCCAACTATTATCACATTCCATAGCTTGTTTAACAATTTTTTCCCATCTTTTTTTATTTTTAAAAATTCTTAATGCATACTTAGTTGTATTTAGTAACTCCTCACTGGAATAATTCCTAAATCCAAACCCATTTCCAGTTTCATCATATTCATTGTATGGAATTACTGTATCTCTTAACCCCCCTGTTTCTCTAACTATAGGCACACTTCCATATCTTAGTGCTATAAGTTGTCCAAGTCCACATGGTTCAAACAGAGACGGCATAAAAAACATATCTGAAGAAGCATAAATCTTATGAGCTAACTCATTACTAAATTTTATATTTGCACTTAACCTGTTTGGATACCTACTAGCAAAGCTTTTAAAACTTTCTTCGTACATATAATCTCCAGTTCCAAGAATAACTACTTGAATATTTTCTTTTAATAATTCATCAAGAACTCTAGTAATTAGGTCACAGCCTTTTTGATGAGTTAATCTTGAAACCATTCCTATCATTGGAATGTTTTTATTAACAGGTAGATTTAATTCTCTCTGTAATTGTTCTTTATTACGCACCTTTTTAAATAAAGATTTTGTATTGTACTTATATTTAATAAATTTATCTCTTTCAGGATTATATTCTTTATAATCTATTCCGTTAACTATCCCCTTTAAAAAATCCCCTCTATATCTCAATAATCCATCCAGTTGTTCTCCATACTGTGGTGTTTTTATTTCTTCTGCATAACTCTTGCTAACAGTAGTTACCCTATCAGCATAATTAATTCCACCTTTTAAAAAGCTTACTGCCCCATTATGTTCTAAGCTTCCATTAAAGAATGGCTCATAGTCATAGCCAAAAAGTTCTGGTAATACTTCTGGTGAAAACATTCCTTTAAAAAACAAATTGTGTATTGAAAGAATTGTTTTCATATTCCTAAGCTTTTCATCCTTTATATATTCTAATTTATGAAGTACTGGTACCATAGCAGTTTGCCAATCGTTACAATGAAGTATATCAGGCGTCCAATCACTTTGTTTTAAAAACTCAAGTACAGCTCTACTAAAGAAAGCAAACTTTTCACCATCATCATAATATCCGTATAAGCCCCCTCTTTTAAAATAGTACTCATTGTCTATTAAATAAAACCTAACCCCTTGATAATCATATTCAAAAATCCCACAATATTGATTTCTCCATCCGACCTTTACTATAAAATTATTTATATACTTTAGTTTATTTTTTATTTCATCACTAATATCTCTATATTTAGGAATTATAACTCTTGCATCAACACCTAGCTCTTTTAAAGCTACTGGAAGAGCCCCAATAACATCACCTAATCCACCTGTTTTTATAAATGGACTAGCCTCTGAAGCAGCAAATAAAACTTTCAAGTCTACTCCTCCTTATTTTCCTCTTTATTTTCCTCTTCGTTTAATTTTGTTATTTTAAATATTGATGTTGCCATAGGTGGTACTTTTATTGATATTGAATATGGTTTGTTATGATATTTAATATCATCAGAAGTTATTACTTCTGCATTTATTTGATTAGAACCTCCATATATATCTCTATCAGTATTAAATATTTCCGTATATTCTCCTTTATATGGTACTCCAATTCTAAAGTCATGATAAACAACAGGAGTAAAATTACATACAAATATAAGAGTATCATCTATGTCACTACTCTTTCTTACAAATGTAAATATACTTTGAGCTGAATTATCTGCATCTATCCACTCAAATCCAGATACATCATAATCTAACTCCCAAAGTGCCTTATTCTCTTTATAAAACTTATTAAGTTCCTTAGCGAATACTTGAGTTTTCTTATGCATTTCAAAATTATCTATTAACTTCCATTCAAGTTCCTCATACTCTCTCCATTCTATGAATTGTCCAAATTCATATCCCATGAAAGTTAGCTTTTTACCTGGATGCCCCATCATATATGCTAAATATAATCTTAATCCAGCAAACTTATTCCAATAATCTCCCCACATTTTATCTAGTAAAGATTTCTTACCATGTACTACTTCATCATGAGATATTGGTAATATAAAGTTCTCTGAATAGTTGTACATCATAGAAAATGTCATCTTATTATGGTGGTACTTTCTATAAATAGGATCCATTTCAACATATTCTAAGGTGTCATTCATCCATCCCATATTCCATTTAAAATTAAATCCTAATCCACCATCTTCTATTGGTTTACAAACATTAGGCCAAGAAGTTGATTCTTCTGCTATCATAAATATATTTTTAAATTCTGCAAATACAGCTGTATTTAATTCTTTCAAAAATTCTATACCTTCTAAGCATCCATCTCCACCAAATCTATTTGGCTTCCATTCGCCTTCCTGTCTTCCATAATTTAAATATATCATGTTGGATACAGCATCAACTCTTAATCCATCTATATGAAATTCTCTAAACCAAAATAATGCATTTGAAATTAAAAAGCTTTTTACTTCTGGTCTTCCTAAGTCAAAGTTCGATGTTCCCCAGCCTTTATTATCAGCTTTCCATCCCTCTTCGTATTCATAAGTTGGACTTCCATCAAACATGTATAATCCATGAGCATCCTTACAAAAATGTCCTGGCACCCAATCTAAAATTACACCTATATTATTTTTATGGAGAACATTAATAAGCTCTTTTAATTCTTTTGGATTACCATATCTGCTAGTTACTGAATAATATCCTGTTCCTTGATATCCCCAAGACGCATCTAGTGGATGTTCTGTTAAAGGCATAAATTCTACATGAGTATATCCCATATCTACTAAATATTCTGGCAATACATTGCATAGTTCTTTATAAGTATAAAGCTCTCCATCATTTCTTTTCCACGACCCTAAATGCATCTCATATATATTAACTGGAGATTTATAAATATTTTCTTTTTCTCTTTTATTTAACCATTTTTTGTCAGACCATCTAAATTTAGATTCTTCAATAACTATAGATGCAGTATTAGGTCTTAGCTCTGAAAACATTGCGTAAGGATCTGCTTTATAATTTTTATTTCCAGAGTCCTTATTTACAATAAAGTACTTATATCTAGTTCCAGCTTTAATACCAGGTATAAATAAACTCCATAATCCTGATTTACTAACCTTCTCCATTTTATATTCTTCCAAAGGTTTAAACTCACAAAAATCTCCAACTACATATACTTCTGAAGCTTTTGGTGCCCAAGTAGTAAATCTTACTCCTCTACGTCTATTTTCACTAATGCAATGTGCTCCCATGAAACTATAACTTTTAAAGTTCCTTCCCTCATGGAATAAATTTATATCTTTTTTATTAAACTTTCCGTTCTTAGCTATATTTGTTTCTACTTTTTTTGATTCCATACTATTCTCACCCCTTAAATAAACATAATTTTACCATTAATATCACATATTTTCTTTTTTATTATATCATCCCATAGTTATTCATTTCAAATTAGTCCATAAAATTCAAAAAAAATTAACAATTTATAGAATTATTATAAAACCTTAACATTAATTCTAATAAAATAATTATAGAGCCATTTTAATACAATTCTATAATTTCAAGCATAATAAAAAGGATATAGATATCACATTCTTGCCACCTCCTAAGCTCTAAGTGGCTAGAATATAATATTTATATCCTTATATACTAAAGAAAATGAGTTTATAAAATAAAAAAGACTTAAGATTTATCTTAAGTCTTTCAACAACCTGGCAACGTCCTACTCTCCCACACAGTCCCCCATGCAGTACCATCGGCGCTGTAGAGCTTAACTTTCCTGTTCGGAATGGGAAGAAGTGTTTCCTCTACGCCATCATCACCAGATAAGTGACAGTCCAAATTTTAATTTGGATACTGGAACTTATGCAAATTGCTAAAGCAATTTGTATTCCTTTTTA
>NZ_JBNPON010000061.1:0-20343 GCF_050315195.1 Clostridium sp. SGI.024
CAATACATTGTATTTTTTAGTTATTTATTTTATTTATCTATTTCAATTCTTTTTATTTTTAGTGCTTTTCTACTACATATATTATGTTCACAATTCCATTAACTTTTAAGTGGAATTATTGAGCCTAGGATTTCCTGGCTTATCAACCTAAACATATCTTCTATCCTCGTTTTACTGGCATCTAAAGTCACTAGTCTTAATTAGCTAGGGAGTCCTTAATCAGATACTGTTATCTGTTCAATTACTAAAGATTCTATCCTGTATATATTATTGCTATCAATTCCTTTAACCTTCAGGTAGAATTATTAAACCTAGGTTTTCCTAGCTCATCAGGTTACACATATCTTCTATACTCGATTTACTGGTTTCTGAAGTCACTAGACTTAATTAGCTAGGAAATCCTTTATCAGATACTTATGTCTGTAGAACTACTAAAAAAATAATGAACTAGACTACTCAACTTTCAGCTAGTTCATTTCATCTTCTTACTGCATTATTAAAATTATGAATTGTATTTATTTGTCACCTATGTTGTTTTAACTTTACTTATTATAGTTATATTTTTATGCAGTTAAATCTAACATATTTTTGTATCTAGTTTTAATCCCAATTATCTATTGCCTCTTGAAACGTATCTATTAAATATTCATAGAAATCATTATATCTATATTCTTTATTCTTATTTACTCTATCCCATCTAATTATTTTATTTCTATCATTTGTGTCAATGCACATTATAAACTCTCCCAAATCTTCAATTACTATACATCCAGTTTCTAATCCTAGCTTTCTATACCTCTCTGTTCCATAAATTACAGATGAGTCATCTTTATTTTCTATCCCTAGAATTTCAACTCCACATATTCCTCCAGAACCATAATTACGTATAAACCATCTATAGCCTTCTGGGAAAATTATACTAAGCATGTGTTCAACTAATTTAATATCATCTTCATTTATTCTTCCATAAAAATCATTTTCTTCTCCATACTTATTTATCATATCAACAACTTTATTGTTCATTTAATTCACCTCTTATAAATTTTTAGCTCTCCATCTCCAATATTTTCTTAGAAAATTTGAATATTGTTTATCTAAAATACTATTGTTTCTAAAACTACCTCCATTTTCTACTAAACCATGTAAAATCTTAGTGTATTCATCATGTGTAGTTGCGACTATTTCCACCATACTACCTGCTTCTACTTGTGTTAAATGATGTAACTCTATCTTTGATTCAATACCATTTTTATCAACTGCATATGGAGACCTACCTTTTAATGCCAACTCCTTATTTGTTAGACCTTTAGCTAGTGGGTCCTTAGGTATATAATCCCAATCTATTTCTGTCTGATACACACGCCTTGAAATATCTCTAACTTCTCCATTAACCGTTACAGTCCCTTTAATTTCTACTGCCTTATAATTATCATTTAACCATTTTAAATCTACCTCTTTACCCGATAATTTAGAATTAGCTTTACTTACACCCTCATCTATTTTAGAGATATCCTTTTTAGCTTGTTTAATTCCATCATCTAGTTTCTTAATATCTTCCTTCTGCTTAAGATCATCAACTTCTTCTTTTACTTTATTAGCTTTTGATATATTCTCCTTAAAATTATCTGCAGAAGAAAGCAGCATATTTCCACCTACTGCTGTAATTGCTGTACCTACTGCTACTACTGGTACTGATATTGCTATTGCTACTCCTCCAACTACAATTCCAGCACCAGTAGCACTTGCTGCCGTTCCAACTGCACTTATTGTTACTCCACCTACTAATATAATTGTTCCTGCTATTGTACATATAATACCTTCAGCCACACATATTGCATTTTAGGATAATACATTTTTAATTTTTCTTTTTTATTCAGTTATTTACCTCTAAATTATTCATTCTATTTCCAACCATTAGCTTCTAAAAATTTATCAGGTATTCTTAATTCTAATTGTTCTTGAAGTTCTTTACAGAAAATATCAAAATCTGCTTTTTCATACCATTCCTGACTATTCTTAAGTCCAATAAAGTTTTTTTCTCCATACTGAATACTACATCCTATTACTCCTCTATCATAATTAAATATGACAATAAAATAATCATATGCTTTAAATCTAAGAGTGAATGTTTTATATGGCGTCTCTACAATATTAAATATTTCAAAATCCTCCACCTTATCTTTAAACTTTTCAATTAACATATCTACTACTATATCTGACATTTCATCAGCTGTTTTATTTTGCATACCAAAAATCTCCTATCTTTTTTAATCTTGTATATCCGAATCTATCTTTTAAATATTGCCATTCTTTTTTTAATGCACATTCTCCATATGCAGTTGGGTCATGTGAAAATCTAATTTCTTTTCCTGATTTTATAGCATCATCTAATGCTGGTACATTAAACAAATCAAACATATCATCAGCAGTTATATTATATTTACTTTTTATTACATCCCAATCATTTCCTAAGCTAAAATACGTTGTATCTCCAACCATTACTGTATATGAGTCATTTCCTGGAATTGTCCAATCTAATGTTCCATCAGGATTTACTGTGGGCTTATATTTTCCTAAAGTTATTGTGTCTGAATTAACATTTTGCATGGACTCTGCTCTTATCTTCTTAAAATCATCTACTGGTATTTTCCCATTCACCTTACCATCAACGAGTTTTAATCCATCTATTATGCTATCAGCTTTACTTCCCCCCTTGGAGCATAGTCTATCTTTTTATATTTTACTGCTACACACTAGTATTTCCAATAATTCTCTCAAGAAAAAAATAGAAACTAACCTATTTTATTTTTCAGCTAGTTCCTATATCTTTATCTCACTACATTATTAAGATTATGCAGCTTTAATTATTAATATTTTAGTTAACTTTAATCTCTTCTATGAAAAAGAATTTTTATGCAGTCAATTAAACCTTATTTTTGCAATTAATTATTTTAACACTTCCTAAGATACTAAACTAGAAAATGCATCTAAATATTTAAAAGAAAATTACATTGTTTCATCCAATCATTTTATATTAACTTAAATATCTATTTTCTCATGATTCTATTACGAAGATACTTCTACTACTTTTGCTAGTAATATACAATAATAAAGAGACAATACCATATTCTAAAAGCATTGCCCCTTTTGTCATAAAAATAAATTAAACTTTTATTAATTATAAAATATTATCTTAAGATATAATCAAATTATATTTTTCCTTACTTCCTAATATGTCATTAAATATTTTTTCATATTTATTAATTCTCTCTATACTAATCTTAAAAAATAAAGCTTCACTATAAAATCTAAAAAAAACAAATGGTGCATCTAATTTTTTTTCTTTATACACCTTTTCACCATTCAAACCTAGTAAATAAATACTATATTTACCCTTTTCTTCTTCTTCCTCTAAATTCATCTTCATTTTTTTAGGGTTCTTAATAGAGTAATATTCTTTTCCTACATATAAATTCATTAATTTTTCAATTTCTACAATATCTTTTCCCTCTTGGAATTCATCTCCATTATTATAATTTATTTTTTCTCCCAAAAATCCGTTTATAGCAATTGCAAATTTTCTTCTCATTTCTATTTCTAATAAATATTCTCCTAATATGAATTTTCTTCCTCTTTCCATGCAATAAAAAATATAATTGTTCTTTGAATTCTTCTCCAAAATATATTGAATTTCACTATCCTGAATTACTTCTATTCTATTTTCACTCTCAATAATATTTAAATCCTTCCCCACATACTTCTTTAAATTTTCAATATATGATTTTTCTAAATTAAAACTCATCTTATCCTCCTTACAAACGCTTTAAATATCCTAATCTAATCAATCCATCTATAAAACCTTCTCCTAGATTTAGCTTACTTCTTATCTCCTTTTCAAATATAGGATCAATTTGATATTGTATTCCACCTCCAATTTCATCAAACCAAGGTGCTATTTCTCCTTTCTTCATAGGGATTTCCCTTTTTATCTCATATATGTTATATGATGAAAAATTTGAATTTGGAGCCATCGCTCTATATTCTGTAGGAGTACCTTCATCAGCAAAAAAAGTTCCATTATTCCCACCATATCTATCAATTTTTTTACCTGGCTTCATGCTTACATATTCAAATTCACCATTAAGAAATCCATCTATATTTTTATCTCCATGTTGACCTGGCCAATTTATTTCACCTGTTGTTTGATTGTAATACTTAGGATTATCAAATACATCTTTATACTTTAAATATAGTTCTTCATCTGGAGGGTACTTCCAAGAACTTATTTTTAATTTATCAGCTTTACTTATTCCTTCATCTATTTTAGAAATATCTTTTTTAGCTTGTTTAATTCCATCATCTAGTTTCTTAATATCTTCCTTCTGCTTAAGATCATCAACTTCTACTTTTACTTCCTTAGCTTTTGATATATTCTCCTTAAAGTTATCTGCAGAAGAAAGCAGCATATTTCCACCTACTGCTGTAATTGCTGTACCTACTGCTACTACTGGTACTGATATTGCTATCGCTACTCCTCCAACTACAATTCCAGCACCAGTAGCACTTGCTGCCGTTCCAACAGCACTTATTGTTACTCCACCTACTAATATAATTGCTCCTGCTATTGTACATATAACACCTTCAGCCACACATATTGCATTCCCAACTGCTTTTCCATAATAGTATGATTGCTTATCTGTTACAACATTTTTTATTAAATATTCTTCTGCATTATCTAACTTCTGTGATAAGTTGTAATTTAAGTTGCTACCAAATATTAAATCTACTATTCCATATGGTATAAATGCTATTCCTTCTATATTATCTCTAGCTAAGGATACTAATGTTCCACCTACACCATTTAGTGCTTTTTCATACCATGGTATATCTCTTATTACTGGCATTTCATTTTCTAAATCATCTAAATCAGACTGCAAATAATCTATTTTCTTATCACTATAGATTTCATTAAATTTATTAATAACACCATTATAAATATCACTATTTACTGTTATTCCTTCTGGTGATATCATATTAGCAACATTTACTATTTTTTTATTATATAATATCATATTTTCATATATCTTGTTAAATCTATTAGCGTAATTTACATCTACATTTTTAACTCTATCTAGTATTGTATCAAATTTTTTACTATTTATATTATGCTTGTCTACCATATGACTTTGATACTTACTTACATTATCAAGATAATCATATATATTTAAATCATCCATCTTAAAGGTATCATCTATCCAGTCCCAAAGGAAAAATTGTTTTTCTTCATCTACATTTTCTTTTATTAACTCTCTTATATTGGCTACAGCTTCTTGTGAAAAGTCCCTTATTACACTACTCATTTCTTTAATATCTCACTTGTGAATTCATTAATTCTTTTAGCTGCTGCCTCGTCCATCTCAATATAACCATCACTTATATTTTCTAATAAAACTACTGTATTTTCTATTAAGCCTTGTAGTGTATTCTTTATTCCATTAAACCCTTCACTTACTATATCCATATACTCTTTTGTATAGCCTTTTCCATTATTCTCTTTAGTTATTCCCTTATCTGCTTGTATGTTACTTACTACACTTTTTAAGTTACTTATTTCTCTTTTTATTACATCACTATTTACCTCTATTCTCTCCCCCACTACTTAACCTCCTTAATATAAATAGTTATCAGCAGTATCCATATCCTTAAGAAAATCTTCAGCTGATTTTTTTGCTAATTCACTTAATTCTTTACCTTCATTTTTAAGGCTATCTACTGCCTCTATAAATTTCAATAAATTATCATGAACCTTTCCACTTTTTACTCCATCATTAGCAACTCTTTTTAATATTTCTGAATAACTATCAATATACTTTTCTAATTGCTCTCCAAATTTGCTATATTCATTAGCAATAGCTTTGTTATCATTATCATAAACTACTAGATCATATCCAATATCACTTGCCATATTAAATTACTCCTTTTTGTAAAATTAATCTTTTTTCATATTCTAAATCAGCAATTTTATTTCTTAATCTATTATTATCTCTAGTTAATTCTTCAATATCATAACTTAATCTATTGGCCTTATTATTAACTTCATATATAGCATTTTCAATATTTTGTATTGCCATTGATGTTTCTCTTCCTTTTATAAAATTCAACATTTCTTCAGAACAATCTTTTGCAAATTTTGTATTTGAAAAATTATTCCTTAATACTTCATATTTTCTTAATTTAGCACTTATATAATTCTCAAACTTACTATTAGTTTTTTTAAGATTATTCCTTATTTTTTGTAATTCATTTACCCTTTTTCTTATATTATTTAGCTCTCTATTATTCTCATCTATCCTAGAATTATATTGGTTTATATAATACTTTATTTCATAGTATCTTTGTCTAAATCTGTTTATTTCCCATTCTGTATATTCTTGTCCCATTACCTCCTCCTATTTCCCTATTGATTTGCATATTTTTCCATAATCAAATATTGTATCATCCATTCAACACCTTCCTTTTTAATTAAAATATGTATTTAATTTACATATATTTTATAATATATTTTTCTCTAAATCAAATAATAAGTATAATTGATAAAATAAAAATGAAATTCAAGAATACTTTTAGTCCCATCACAAAGCCATTTAATTCCTTTATCTAAAACTTTATTTCTAGAGCTTTTACTTATTGGAGCTTTAGGTTCTTTCTTAGAAAAATATCATTCCATTGATTCATATCTTTATCATTATCATTCATAAACCATTTTAACCTCTTATTCTTATAATCTTATAAAATATTTCTCTAATTATGCATTAAAAAGGGTTGCTTTCTCGCAACCCTTTTTACTCTTCTTCCCAATTTAGTGTTCTCTTTACAGCCTTCTTCCAAGCATTATAATACTTATTAACTTTGTCAGATTCTAATTTTGGCTGAAATTCTGCTGACATATGCCAAAACTTCTTAACCTCTTCTTTATCTTTCCAAAATCCTACTGCTAGTCCTGCTAAGTAAGCTGCTCCTAAAGCTGTAGTTTCTGATATTATAGGTCTTATAACCCTTGCTTCTAATATATCTGCTTGGAATTGCATTAAGAATTTATTTCTACTTGCTCCTCCATCTACTTTTATTTCTTTAAGCTCATAACCTACATCTTCTGTCATAGCATTTATTAAATCTTTCGTTTGATATGCTATAGATTCTAAAGCTGCTCTTATTAAATGATTTCTATTTGCTCCTCTAGTTAATCCAAAAATGGCTCCTCTTGCATACATATCCCAATGTGGTGCACCAAGTCCTACAAAGGCTGGAACAATATAAACTCCTCCATTATTTTTAACCTTAGTAGCAATGTATTCAGTATCTGCTGAATCATTAACTAACCTTAATTCATCTCTAAGCCATTGAACTACTGCTCCACCTACAAAAACTGAACCCTCTAAAGCATACTGAACCTTATCATCTAAGCCTATTGCTATTGTAGTTAAAAGTCCATTTTTACTTTGAACTCTTTCTTCTCCAGTATTCATTAATAAAAAGCATCCAGTACCATAAGTATTCTTAGCTTCGCCTTTTTCAAAGCAGGCTTGACCAAATAAGGCTGCTTGTTGGTCTCCTGCTATTCCAGCTATAGGAACATTTATATCTGTCTTTCCTCCAAGATTAGCATGTCCATAAACTTCTGATGAATTTTTAACTTCTGGTAACATAGCTTTTGGAATATTTAATTCTTCTAAAATCTTATCATCCCATCTTAAATCTTTTATATTATAAAGCATTGTTCTAGAAGCATTTGTATAATCTGTAACATGAACCTTTCCATTTGTTAACTTCCATACAAGCCATGTATCTACAGTTCCGAATAGTAATTCTCCTCTTTCAGCTTTTTCTCTTGCTCCTTCTACATTGTCTAATATCCATTTAATCTTAGTTCCTGAAAAATATGCATCAACAACTAATCCTGTATTTTCTTTTATATATCCCTCTAACCCTTTAGCCTTTAAGCTATCACATATTTCTGCAGTTCTTCTACATTGCCAAACTATAGCATTATATATTGGAACTCCAGTATTCTTATCCCATACTATTGTAGTTTCTCTTTGATTCGTAATACCTATTGCTGCTACTTCATCTTGACTTATATTAGCTTTAGCTATAACTTCTTGAAGAACTCCATATTGAGTTGCCCAAATTTCTAATGGATCATGTTCTACCCATCCTTCTTTAGGATAAATTTGTGTAAATTCTTTTTGACTTATATCTATTATATTTTGTTCTCTATCAAATATTATAGCCCTTGAACTTGTAGTTCCTTGATCTAAAGAAATAATATATTTTTTCATAGTGATCACTCCCTTTATATAATTTTATAATAAATTTATATTCTTAACTATCATATGAATAACAAATATTTCTATAAATTATTTAAGGATAGAGATTATTCACTTATGTAGCATATATTAAATCTTCTAATAAAAAATATAAAAGATATATTAAACTGGCTATATATAAACCATTTAATATATCTTTTAAGTTATCTTATAAAACTTTTGATAAAAAGTCCTTTGTTCTTGTATTCTTAGGATTGTCAAATATTTCCTCTGGAGTTCCTTGTTCTACTATCTTTCCTCCATCCATAAATATTATTCTATCACCAACTTCTCTTGCAAATCCCATTTCGTGAGTTACAACTATCATAGTCATACCTTCCTTTGCAAGATCTTTCATAACATTTAAAACTTCTCCAACCATTTCTGGATCTAAAGCTGATGTTGGTTCATCAAATAGCATAACATCTGGCTCCATAGCTAAAGCCCTTGCTATTGCTATTCTTTGCTTTTGTCCACCTGATAATGATGATGGATAAGCATTTGCTTTATCTAATAAGCCTACCTTTTTTAATAAATCATTTGCTTTCTTTACTGCTTCTTCTTTAGATTTATTTTTCACATTAATAGGAGCAATAGTTAGATTTTCTAAAACTGTCTTGTGAGGGAATAAGTTAAATTGTTGGAATACCATTCCCATCTTTTCTCTTATTTTATTTATGTTAGTATTTTTATCTGTTATATTCTTGCCTTCAAATATAATTTCACCATCAGTAGGTTCTTCTAATAAATTTAGACATCTTAAAAAAGTACTTTTCCCAGATCCTGAAGGTCCAATGACTACTACCACTTCACCTTTGTTAATAGTTTCATCTATACCTTTTAAAACTTCATTTTCTCCAAAATATTTGTGTAAATTATTAACGTTGATCACCGGCCTTCATTCTCCTTTCTATATAATTCATTAATCTTCCTAATGTAAATGTAATTACAAAATAGAATACTGCTGCAACTATTAATGGCTCAAATCCTCTGAAGGTTTTACCTCTAATAACTTTAGCTGCATACATAATTTCTCCAACTCCAATTACAGATGCCATTGAAGACTCCTTTATTACTGTAACAAATTCATTACCTATTGCAGGTAGAATATTACTAATTGCTTGTGGCATTACAATAAGTCTCATAGCCATAAATTGACTCATTCCTAAGCTTCTTGCAGCTTCATATTGACCTTTATCTACAGCATCTATCCCTGCTCTTATTATTTCAGATACATAAGCCGCTGAATTTAAAGAAACAGCTATGATACCAGCTGGTAATGGTGCCATGTTTATTCCTAATAATTCATCAAAAGCATAATATACTATCATAATTTGAAGAAGCATTGGAGTTCCTCTAATTATTTCAATATATGCAGTTGCAATTGCCTTTAATGGATTTATTTTAAATATTGTAAATTTTGATCTTTTCATAAATGTTAAAATAGATCCAAGAATTACACCACATAATACACTTATTGCTGATATAATTAATGTCCACTTAACACCGTCAAAAAAATATGGCATATATCCAGATAAAAAACTAAAATCTAATGTCAAACCTTACACCCCTTATCTATATTTTTCACAAATTATAAAATGAATAATGAAAAATGTAAAATTAAAGAAGAAACTCCTGTAGGAGTTTCTAAAATATATATTTTTTGGTAATTCCTTTCGAATTACATCAATAATTCTATATTTTTAATTATAGAGCTACTTTAACAACTCCACTTCACTTTTGATTTTTAATTTGCTTATTAATTTTCAACTTGCTTTTCAGCTAATGCATTTGCATCTACAATAAATTGATCTAATAATTTTTCTTCTTTAATTCTCTTAATTGTACCATTAACAGAATCTAATAATGCTTTTTGATCTTTCTTTAATCCTATAGCAGAACCACCTTCTGAATCTTTAACTGTTTCTTCACCAACTACTAATTCTGGATTATTCTTAACTATCATTTCAGCAACTGGTAATTCAACTACTAAACCTTCAATTTTTCCTGATTTTAATCCAAGAACTAAATCATTAACATTTGATAATAATTGAATATCTGCTTCTGGAATATTATCCTTAGCTACACCTTCTTGAATAGCACCCATTTGTGCTCCAACTTTTTGACCCTTTAAATCTGCAAAAGTCTTATACTTGTCCTTATCTGCAGCTCTTACTACTAGTCCTTGTTCAGCAACATAGTAAATGTCTGAAAAATCCACAGCTTCTTTTCTTTCTGGAGTAGGAGTCATTCCTGAAATAACTAAATCGATTTTTCCAGATGGTACACCTGCTACTAATGAATCAAAATCCATATCTTGGATTTCTAATTCAACTCCCATATCTTTTGCTATTTCTTTAGCAATATCAATATCAAAACCTACTATTTCATCTTTTCCTTCATCATTAATTATATGAAACTCATATGGAGCATAATCTGCACTTAGACCTACAACTAGCTTTCCTTTATTCTTAATTTCAGTAAGCTTGTCTTCTTCTTTTTTTCCACAACTTATTAATCCTATACTCATAACACCAATAGTAGCTATTGCAAATATCTTCTTTAACATTCCTTTTTTCATATCTAAATCCCCCTGATTATTTATTCCTATCTTCTATTTTTACGTTAGCATAATTATACACCTATAATTTATTTTTATGCAATACTTTTTTATAATTTTTTTATTTTTCTTTTATAATTATAATTTTTCATTATAATCACTATAAAAACCTTATATTTTTTCACTATAAGTAAATATTTTATATATAATAAGTCGAATTTTGATATTCATTTTTTTGAAATATTTATACATAACCCTAAAATAGAATTGAAAATTTATGCATTAAATTGAAGTTGTCAGATATAATTTAAATTTATATAGTTACACTTTAAACATATATACATATATTATTATTGAAACATTATTGCAGCAATAATTAGGAGTGGTAATTTTTGACTTATAAAAAAGAAAGGCATATTTTTTTAGGAGGTAATACTTATAAAGGCTTTCATTCTTTTTTTAACTATATAATAAATAAAGAAGAAGCCAATAGAATTATTTGTATTAAGGGTGGTCCTGGAACAGGAAAGTCTTATTTAATGAAAAGGGTAGCAGCTTTCTTTCTTGATAAAGGATATTCAGTTGAATATAATCATTGTTCTTCTGACGAAAAATCTCTAGATGGAATTGTAGTACCAGAATTAAAGATAGCTATGCTTGATGGTACTTCTCCACATATGGTGGATCCAATATATCCTGGTGCTATTGATGAAATAATAAATATGGGAATTGCTTTAGATAATGATGCTCTTTCTTTAAATAAAAAAGAATTAATTAGTGTATACAAAGAAATAAGCAACAACTTTCAAAGAGCTTACAAATTTCTTTCTTCAGCTAAACCTATTCATGATGATTGGAGTAAGTTAAATTCTGAGGCCTTAGATTATAGTAAAATAATTACTATATCTGATAGTCTTAAGGAAGAAGTTTTTAATAAGCAGAAGTCTGGATTTGGTAATGAAAGACATATATTTGCAACGGCCTTCACACCTAGCGGAATAATTACCTTTACAGAGGATTTAGTTGCTCCATTTAAACACAAATTTATATTAAAAGGAGGTCCTGGCTTTAGCAAGACTAAAATCCTTATAGAATTAGGAAAGCTTGCTGAAAAGAAGGGCTACTTCGTAGAATATCTTCATGATCCATTTAATCCTGAAAGAATTGAGCACATTCTGATTCCCGAAGTATCAGTTGCAATAGTTACTGAAAATGAAATTAGCAATTGCTCCTTTAATGGAAAAGCCTATAATATTGAAGACTTTTGCTATTCCTCTATTCTAAAAAAGAATAGGGAAGAAATAGAATATGATAAAAATATGTTTAATGACCTCACTGATAAAGCATTAAAATTAATATCTAATGCTCATATTATTCATGATGAATTAGAAGCCTATTATATAAAAGCTTTAAATTTTGATATATTAAATGATATTTATCTTAGCACAATTAATAAGCTAAGTAGATATATTTAATTGGGGGCTGTGCCACAGCCCCCATTTTTTTCTATTTAACTAAGTTTATTATAAATAGTAAAGAAATAATTGAAATAACTATACATATTGTTGAATAAATATATTTCTCTTTTGCAATCCTATTTAATAGAAATCTAATTCCCCAGAGTGCCATAGTAATACATATCCCCATTTGTAATGGAAAATATGAATTAAATATAGGCATACTATTAATGAAATGATATGTTGTTAAAAAAGTAAGTATAATAATTACACTAGTTGAAATTGCTGCTATTGTACATATAAGTGTAAATAAATCCTTAACATTAAACTTCTTCATTTCTCTCTACCCCTTTATTAATCCTTCAAACTCCTCTTCACTTAATACACTAACCCCAAGTTCAATTGCTTTTGCTAACTTTGATCCAGCCTCTTCTCCAGCTATTACAAAGTCTGTTTTTTTACTAACACTACCAGCTACCTTTGCACCTAAAAGTTCTAACTTAGCTTTTATTTCGCCTCTTGAATAATTCTTTAATGTCCCAGTAACTACTACTGTTTTTCCTTGAAAAGGACTTTCTATTATTTCTTGTTCTTTAAATTTTGGATTAACTCCAAGTTCTAAAAGCTCATTAATAGTATTTATGGCTTTTTCTTCTTTAAAGAATTCCATAACACCTTGAGCTACTATATCTCCAACATCTTGAACTGATACTAACTCTTCAAAACTTGCATTTTTTAAACCCTCTATAGATTTAAATTTATTAACTAAATCCTTAGCTGTTTTAACTCCTACATTAGGAATACCTAATGAATATATAAATCTATATAGCTCACAATCTTTACTTCTTTCAACTGCATCTAAAAGATTTTGTGCCTTCTTTGGTCCAAACTTATCTAAGTGTAATAATTCTTCCTTATTAAGTCTATATAAATCAGCTATAGATTTAATATCTAATTTTTCAAATAGTTGCTCAGCTGTTTTTTCAGAAAAGCCTTCAATATTCATAGCATCTCTAGATGCGAAATGTACTATACTTTTAACCATTTGTGGCTTACATGATAAAGTATTTTCACAGAAATAATGAACTCCATTTTGAACTAAATGTGCTCCACAAGCAGGACAAGTTTCTGGAACATTTATCTCTTCAGTTCCTTCTAATGAAGCTTCTACTACTCCCATAATTTCTGGTATTACATCATTAGATCTTCTTACAAATACTTCAGCACCAATTCTAACACCTTTTCTTCTTATATCATCTATATTGTTTAATGTTGCTCTCTTTACAGTTACACCAGCAAGCTCAATTGGCTCTAATATAGCAGTGGGTCCAACTCTACCACTTCTACCAACATTCCATTCTACATCTAATAGCTTTGTAGTAGCTTCTTGAGCTTCGAATTTATAGGCTATTGCCCACTTAGGGAATTTTACTGTATATCCCATAAGCTCCCTAGTTCTTATATCATCAATAGCTATAACAACTCCATCAATATCATAATTTAAATCAAATCTTATATCTCTAATATAATCAATTTCTTTTTCTATTTCCTCTATTGATGTACAGAATCTAACATAATCATCCATTGGAAGACCCTTTTCTTTTATAAACTTTAGCATTTCTTCATAAGTCTTAAAAGCTTCTCCTTCTTTATATCCCACATCATAGAAAAATGCTGATAAATTTCTCTTTGCAGTTTCCTTTAAATTTAAATTTCTTAAAGCACCAGCTGCTCCATTTCTTAAATTCTTAAGTGGTACTACTGCTGTTTTATTATAATTTTCAAAGGCTTCAGTAGTCATTATAGCCTCACCATGTATCTCAAATAAATCATTATTATCTATTTTTAAAGGAATAGATTTTATAGTTCTAACTTGAGCTGATACTTCTTCTCCAACTTCACCATTACCTCTTGTAGCTGCAGAAGATAATATGCCATTTTCATCATAAGTTAAATTAATTGTTAATCCATCAAACTTCTTAGTAAGCAAATATCTTGGAGATGGTAAATTTTCTCCCCTACTATTCATTTCACTAATAAATTTAAGATTTCTATTATGCCATGCCTTTAATTCTTCAATACTTTGTGCCTTATCCAAACTCCAAAGTCTAGCTCTATGAGTATACTTAACAAAACCTTCTAGAATTCTATCCCCTACCCTAACTGTAGGAGAATAAGGAAGAACATAATTTATTTCCTCTTCCAAAGCCTTTAGCTCATAATATTTTTCATCATATTCCTTATCAGTAACAGATGGATTATCTAATGAATAATACTCATACGCATATCTATTTAATTCATCAACTAATTCTTCAATTCTTTTCTTTTTATCCAAATAAAAACACACCTTTCTAAAAGTTGCTATACAACTTTTAAATTAAAAATGCAAAATGTAAAATGAAAAATTTTCTTAATTCTTCATTCTACATTCTTAATTCTACATCTAGTTTTTACGAGCAAAAACTACAGCAGTTCTAGGTTTGCTAATGAAAGCATAAGTATCTTTATGCCTTGACTATCAAAAGCTATAGTTAGCTTTTTATCGCTTCCTGTATCTGCAATTGCTACTATTGTTCCAACTCCAAACTTGCTATGTTTCACCTTTCTCCCCATAGTAACTTCATCTCCTGAAACTGTAGATGTTGGTCTTTGAGGTTTTGGCCTTGGTCTATTCATAGCACTTCCTCTTAAGCTGTGAGGATTGTTAAAACTACTTTCTGGTTTGAACATTGCTTTTCTTGTTTCTTGTGCTCCTCCAGTTGCTGATACATATTCCTTTAAGTCTGATTTAATTTCTGCTATAAAATCAGATTGAGGATAAGCTACAGTTCTACCAAATTGTCTCCTAACTTCAGCAGAGGTCATAAATAATTGTTCCTTAGCTCTAGTTATTCCAACATAACAAAGTCTTCTAGACTCTTCCATTTCTGATTCACTATCAAAGGAAGCAACTCCTGGGAAGATTCCATTTTCCATTCCTACCATAAATACTACTGGGAACTCTAACCCCTTAGCACTATGAACAGTCATTAATACTATTGTATCATCTTCCTCTTCCAGCTTATCTGTATCTTGAACTAAGGATACCTTTTCTAAGTAGGCAGATAAACTTTTATCTTCACTACTTCTTTCAAAATCAACAGCATCAGATACTAATTCCTTTAAGTTTTCAATTCTGCTCTTATCTTCTATTTCATCTGACTTTTCTAATTCAGCTATATATCCTGTTTCCTTTAATATAGTTTCTATTAAAACTGACACAGGAAGCACTTCACTCATATCTACGAATCTTTCCATCATTTCCATAAATACTTCAATTCCTCCACAATTTCTTGCAGTAAGTGTTGGAATATTTCTAACTGTATTTAAAGCATCCCATAATGGAAGTTCATAATCATCAGCAAAATCAACAACCTTATTAACAGTTGCATCTCCAATTCCCCTCTTTGGAACATTTATAATTCTTCTCAAGCTTATGCTATCTGTTGGATTTACTAATACCTTTAAATATGAAAGCATATCCTTAATTTCTTTTCTATCGTAGAATCTAGTTCCTCCTAAGATTTTGTATGGAATATCGTTTCTTCTTAAGCTTTCTTCAAATATACGTGATTGAGCATTAGTTCTATAAAGAATAGCAAAATCTTTAAAACTTTTATTTTCTTCTTTCTTAATCTTATTAATTTGACTTGCTACAAAGTTTCCTTCATCACTATCTGAATAAGCTCTATAAACTTTAATTTTATTCCCACATTCTTGTTCAGTTCTTAAAACCTTACTTTTTCTATTTGCATTATTAACTATAACTACATTTGCTGCATCTAAAATATTTCCCTTTGAACGATAATTTTGTTCAAGTTTTATTACTTTTGCATTAGGATAATCTTTTTCAAAGTCTAGTATATTCCTAATGTCAGCCCCTCTCCATTGGTAAATGCAATTGTGAACAACAATGTCATTAGCTATATAATTTCTTGCATAATCAATATTTATGTCATAGACACTTCCAGAATAGTCTTCTAATTCAACAGATACTATTTTATCTTCAACTATATTATTATCCTTTAATGTAGCTATAGCCATACCTTCTTTTAAGCTTCCCATAGGCATAAATTTAAAGGTATTATCAGCAGTTAATTTAGCTTTTCTAACTATTTCAAAATCATCATTAACTTCTTCAAGCTTTCTTGAAAATTCTTCTGCATCATCATATAAAGCTCTTTCTGTTTCTACTCTAAAGGTTTTTCTTTGGCCATCTCTTACGTTGAATCCAGCAGCAATAAATTTATTTTTATCTTCTTCTCCTGAAGAATTTAATCCTATTCTGTGTGAATAAATTCCTCTTTCTTCAGACTTACGTCCACCGAAAAAGCTTAAATTAATTAACTTTCTTGAACTTTCTCCTATAATTACTGCAGAGCTTATATGATGAGGATAAGCTTTATATAAAAGCTCTTCATCCATTAATCTATCTGCTGCATCAAAGGTATTTATTTCTTTAAATAAATTATTTATTTGATCTTGGCTTAAAGTTATATTTCTTCCTCTAGAATTAAATACCGTTTTCGGAATACCATACTTAACAGAATAAAACTCTTCGTAATAAGTTGCTTCTCCTTTTGATGAGCAAACCTTAATTACCCACATTTTATCTGCTTGTTCTCCATTTAATGTAACTGCCAGACCACTAGCTTTTTTATTTTCTCTACTTCTAATTGAAGATGTTTGACCTATTCTATATCCATATCCTTTTTTATACATAAGGTACACATAATATTTCCCCTCTTCAATTAATACTCTAGTAAAGGTTAAATGGTTTGGTGTTGATTTTATAACTTTTCCACTTTCAGTAGTTACTTTTACTATCTTTCCTTCATAAATTTTCTTGGAAATATTTTTTACATCTAATAACTTAGTTTCACCATTACCAACTGCAACTCTAACCTTATCAGCTTCTTTTAACTCTTCAATATTTACCTTTCCATTTTCAGATTCAATTAAAGTGCCTTCAACTAAGCATTGATCATCGTCACCTACTACACATATATTCTTATGACTTTCTGCAAGTAATCTAATTAACTCATATTGAACCTTATTTGTATCTTGGTACTCATCTACCATAATATATTGAAATTTTCTTTGATAAAATTCTAAGGTTTCTTTATTACTTTTAAATAATTCTACTGTCTTAAATATTAAATCATCAAAGTCTAAAGCATTGTTTTCCTTAAGTCTCTTTTGATACATTTCATAAACATCTGCTATTTTCTTTTCTCTAAAATTACTTTCATGTTCCCTCATAAAGCTTGCAGGGCTTTGCATATTGTCCTTAGCTTTACCTATCTTGCCCATTATTTCTTGTAGCGTTATATCTTTATCATTTATATTTAAAGACTTCATACACTCTTTTATAAGCGTCTTTTGATCTGAAGTATCATAAATTGTGAAATTTTTCTTATATCCTATCTTATCTATTTCTCTTCTAAGTATTTTTACGCAAGTAGAGTGGAAGGTTGATATCCACATATCTTCTGCTCTTTCTCCTATTAAAGCTTTAACTCTATCTTTCATTTCTTTAGCAGCTTTATTAGTAAAAGTTATAGCTAAGATTTTATATGGTAAAATTCCTAAATCATCTATCATATGAGCCATTCTATATGTCAAAACTCTAGTTTTTCCTGAACCTGCTCCTGCTAGTATTAATACTTGACCTTCTACAGTAGTGGCCCCTTCGTATTGTTCTTTGTTAAGTAATGACTTTAAATCCATCTATACAGACTCCTTTCCTATTACTAACATATTATATCATACATATCTTTTATATTGTTGCCCAAATAACCTCAAAATAGATATATTAAGTATCAAAAAACAATTTATTTATATTATTTTATTTCTATTTTAAAAATAAATATGAAATTATTTATTCATAATATACATTATATGATTGTTTTTATTCATAACTTAATTCATTTTTTAATATTTTTGAATTTTATTATAAGAATGTATATGAGTTATCATTCAAAATTAAAATTAATCAATTTTTTATATCATTTTGTAGAAGTTCATCTGAAGCATTTTGCTAGTTTTTATTCATGGTTAAACATTTACATTTTAGACAAAACAAAAAACGCAACCCTTGGGGCTAGGTTGCGCTTTAGCAATAAGCAATAAATAAAAAGGGGGCTATTTATTCCTTTTATTTATCCTTGCAAAGCTATTATATTTCATACACCTTAAAAATGCAAGTTTTTTTGAAATAATTATGTGAAAAAATCTAAATTATGAATGATTTTATTTCATTTTTTCAAATCGTTCGTTAAAATCCTTTTAATATATTAATTTCCTCTTCTGTAAGCTCTCTATATTCGCCTTCTTCTAGATCTTCATCTAGTTTTAAAGTTCCAAACTCAACTCTTTTTAGATAAACCACAGTTTTTCCTACAGCTTCAAACATTCTCTTAACTTGATGATACTTACCTTCTTGAATTGTAATCATAACTTCTGATCCATCTTCTGTAGCTTCTAATATTTCAAGTTTAGCTTCTTTACATACATATCCATCATCTAATGTTATTCCATTTTTAAACTTCTTAATATCTTCTTCTGTTACCTTCTTGTCTATTTTTGCATAATAAATTTTATCTACCTTCCACTTAGGAGATATTAATCTATGATTTAATTCCCCATCATTAGTTAGTAATAAAAGTCCAACTGTATCTTTATCTAATCTTCCAACTGGAAATGGATTAAACACTTGATGTTCAACTTCTAATAAATCTATTACTGTCTCATCTCTATTATCTACAGTTGCTGAAACTACCCCATCAGGTTTATTCATCATTAAATAAATATATTTTCTATAAAAAATCTCTTCACCATTAACTACTATTTTGTCAGCTTCAGGATCTACCTGCATACCATTATCTTTAACTAATTCACCATTTACTTCTATAAGACCTTTTCTTATAGCTTGCTTAATTTCTTTTCTACTTCCATAACCTAAATTAGACAAAACCTTATCTAGCCTTTCCATATAGGCACCTTCTTTCTTAGTATATTTTAAACTACTATGAATTATTTTATTACTTAAAGTGAAAAGACACAAGCCGAAAAATGTAGAATTAAAAATGAAGAATGAAGAATTATGGAAAAAACTCCTTTAGGAGTTTTAGAAATTTAATTTTTTTATTTATATCCCCTTATTATTAATCCAGTATCGTTGTATTACCTCGTCCTCATCTTTTACTTCATTTTCTAAAACTCCATTTGCTGAAAGAATTGTATTTCTAGATGGGAAATTATCCTTATTACATGTAATTAATACCTTGTTAATCTTAAGTTTTTTAGCTTCTAATAATGCTAATCTTAGCTGCTCTTTTGCATAGCCCTTTTCTCTTTCAGATTTTCTTATTGAATATCCTATATGTCCTCCAAACTTCAATAGATTATCATTTAATCTGTGACGTATATCTACCATACCAACTAATCTATTATCTGATTTTCTTATAGTTAAAAATTGAGAGCTTGGAACAAACTCTTTAGCACAAGTTTCTTCATTTTCATTTTTATCTACCCATTGAAGCCACTCTTCTATATTTTCAAATCTTCTTAAACTAGAAGTTCCATCCATACTATCATCATTATCTAAAAATTCCTGACGATATTCATATATTTGTTCTAAATAATCCCTTGAAGGCTTAACTAAAATTAACTCTTCTCTCATAAACTCACATCCCTTAAACAATATCTTATTAAAATAATTATATACCAATCATCCATTATTTTACATACATAACCTATATATCTAAAAATATATTTTTTCATAGAAAATTCATTTTAAATTTTCTTTTATAACAAGGAGCTGTCGCGTTAGCGGGTAAAAAAATCCGCTGGCGACAGCTCTTATTCTATACTAAAAAGAAAATATTTTAATTTTTGATAATGAAATAAAATTATTTTA
>NZ_JBNPON010000062.1:0-19102 GCF_050315195.1 Clostridium sp. SGI.024
AAAGAATCTGAACCAGTCAGCTTCTAATGAATAATGAAAAATGAATAATTAAGGAAGTAATTTGTTCCAAATTACTAAAAAGAATCTAATAAAAAAACTCCTAATGGAGTTTTCCCATCAATTCTTCATTTTACATTCTTCATTTTACATTCTTCATTTTACATTCTTTTAATACGTTCCTGATCTTATTTCTTCTGCTATTTTTTCTATTTTTCTTAATCTATGATTTATTCCAGACTTTCCAACTGGTGGTTCTAACATTTCTCCAAGTTCCTTAAGTGATTCATCTGGATAGCTTAGTCTAAGCTCTGCTACTTCTCTTAAGTTCTTTGGTAATCTTTGTAGTCCTATTTCTTTCTGTATAAGCTTAATGCTTTCAACTTGTCTAACAGCTGCATTAACTGTCTTACTTAAATTTGCAGTTTCACAATTAACAAGCCTATTAACATTATTCCTCATTTCCTTCATTATTCTTATATTTTCTAATTCCAATAATGAGGTATGTGCTCCTATAATTCCCAATAGGTTTGAAATTTGTTCTCCTTCTTTTAAGTATATTATAAAGCTATTTTTCCTTTGTATAACTTTGGAATTTAATCCAAAAGTATTAATTAATGCACTTAAATCTCTTGCATATTCTTCGCTATGAGTTACAAATTCCAAGTGATAGGTTTTCTCTGGATTACTTATACTTCCTCCACCAATAAAAGCTCCTCTTACATAAGCTCTTTTTAATTCATCGCAATTAACCATACTTTTATCTATTCTATAATTTAAAGTTAATACACCTTCTATTTCTGTAAGTATTCCTGTATCTCTTAAAAGATCTCTAACTCCCATATCTTCTTCTATTAGAACCATATATATATTATTTTTCTTTAAAGAGTTACTCTTCTTAACCATTAATTTTGAATGTATATTAAAATGCTCTTTTAGCAAACTAAATATATGCCTTGCAGATGCAGGATTTTCAGTAGTAATTCTAAATGACAAGCCCAATCCACTAAAGGATATTGTTCCACTTACCTTCATTATTGCTGAAATTTCAGCTAAAGCCTCTTCTTTAGTTAACTCTGAATATCTGCATATTTCTCCTTTTACTTTTGATGAAAATGACATATTGCCTATTTCTCCTTATTTACTATTCTTATCAAGTTATTATAACATAAATAACAATAAAAATTTAGATGTAAATTATAGCTTAAATAAGTTAGACATATATTTCTATCACTAAATAGTCTTCTACCATTCTAGCATATATTGCTCCTTTATGCTTTTTCACTATTTTCTTAACATTATATAATCCATATCCTCTTCCATTACCTTTACTTGAAAAACCCTTTTTAAAAAATTCTTCAATTTCATTAGGATTTATATTTAATCCTGTAATATTATTCTTAACCTCTATCTTATATCTTTCAAATTTTCTTATATCTACCTTTATATCTTTATTAATAGTATTCTTACTTGCTTCAATAGCATTATTTAGTAAATTACTAAGTATAATAGTTATTTCAGTATCATCTAGAAGTGAATCTTCTAAATTAGTTTTTATTTCATAACTTATACTAATTCCTAATTGATCACATTCTACTAATTTACTATATAAAACAGATTTTATTATTGTGCTTTCAACATCTAAAACCTTGCTTAAAATATTAGTATTTTGTATATTTCCAATGTATTTTTCTGCTCTTTCTTTTAATTCTGGAATGCTATTAGATACCTGAATCATAGAAAACAACATACCTATGTGATTCTTATATTCATGTTCATTCGCCTTTATATTTTGAATTATTTCATCTAATAAAGGATTATAAGCATTTTTTACTTCCATATTCTTATTTCTTATTATTTTTTTATGCATATTTTTATAAAAACTTATGTTAAATAAGATATTTACAAATATAAGTCCGATAATTTCAATCACAACCATATTAGATATTATCTCGCTATGATAAATTAATCTTAATATCATGAAAAATGTAAATATATTTAAAATTACATTTGACATTAAAAGATTATCATCTATATAAGATTCAAGATCAATATCCTTTAACTTCTTAAAATGTTTCATTAATATTATTATTAAAAATGTTATTATTGCATATATAAGTAAATGTATGTATAGATACTCTTTAGTTTTTCCTGTTATAAAAAATATTATGGCTATTATAGTGCTTTGTATTATAAAAGTTAATATTATACTTATTAAAATTTCCATTAAGACTAAGTTAATATTCTTTTTATCAATATAAGCTATGGCTATAATTTCAGGTATTAATAAAAGTAAATAAAGTAATATTTCATCTTCTGTATTATAACTAACAAAAACTATACTACATACTAAAACTATCAAACTATAACCTAATAACTTGTCCATCTTTCCTTTATTAAACAAGCTATTATATAATAGCAATGATACCATCATTTCTATAAATGCTGCCAATAGATTCATATGAAATTCCCTTTCTCCTTAAATTGTTTATTTTATTTGAACTATATTCATATTCTAACAAATAATTTGTTTTTTTTCCATATTTCTATAAATTATGTCATTTTTCTAAAAAAAAAGACTAAAAAGAATCATTCTTTTTAGTCCATAAATATTAATTATTATCTTGATTAGCCCTATTTTCTCTTTCCCTTTGCTTTATCTTTTGAGAAACATACATATATTCTATTATTCTCTTTCTATCATATAATAGCTTCTTTTCCATTATTGTATCTACAAGAACTTCTGCAAGATATTCTGAGTCATGTTTAACATAACCTTTTTCAATCTTTGCTAAAGAAGCCTCTATAACCTCTACTCCTAGCCTCTTAATTTCCTTATTATCTAACTCAACTAGTTGAGAATTGTCCTTTAAATATCGCTCTTTTATATGAGCTGGAATATCCCCTCTATTGGCTATTACATAATCAACAATTCCTCTTCCACCATATTTTTTTAAAACTTTTATATGGTCAGAAGCTTTAAACCCATGAGTTTCACCGGGTTGAGTCATTATATTTGAAATATATATCTTAATAGCATCGCTTTTTCTAATGCTATCAGCAATATATTTAACAAGTAAATTTGGAATAATACTTGTGTAAAGACTTCCTGGGCCTAGAACTATAGCATCAGCCTCTTCTATAGCTCTAATAGCATCTTGAAGAGGTTTAGCATCTCTAGGTTCTATCATCAATTTTTTAATTCTAGAATTTTGCTTAATTGCTTCTTCTGGAATCTGAGACTCTCCTTCTATTACATTTCCATTTTCTAATTCTGCTACTAATTTCATATCTTCTAATGTTACAGGCAAAACCTTTCCTGTAACTGCAAGAACTGAACTCATTTTTTGAACTGCATCTTCAAAATTTTCACTTACTCCATCCATAGCAGCCAAAAATAAATTACCAAAGCTTTGATTTTTCAGTCTTCCATCTGTAAATCTATATTGAAGAAGTTCCTCCATTAAAGGTTCTGTATCTGCTAATGCTAGTATACAGTTTCTTATATCACCTGGAGGCAACATTCCCAAATCTTCTCTTAAAGCTCCTGATCCACCACCATCATCTGCAACAGTAACTATAGCAGTAATATTTGATGTATAGTATTTTAAGCCTCTAAGCATTGTAGATAATCCTGTTCCCCCACCAACTACTACAATTTTAGGCCCTTTTACTAATAATCTTTTTTCATATATTAAGTTTTCCATTTTCCTACTATCTATGGATAGGTGAATGTACCCTTTGTTAGTTAAAGCAATTATTGATTTCATACTTTCAACTACAGAAATATATATTACTAAAACTCCTGTTATATTTAGAAATATATAAAATATTTTGTAGTAAATATCATAAACTCTCCTTATAGCCAACTCTGTAAAGCCAAAAGCAATTAATAAAATTCCAAAAATTCCAAAGAATAGCCATCTTTTAACTTTAACTCCAGGCTTTAGCCATTCTTTTATACTCATAGTTTCTTTGCTCCTTGGTGTACGTCCTCTTTAATATCTCTATGTTCTATAGAAATATTGTAATCCTTGCTTAATAATTTTTCATACAACTCATTTGCAATGGCAACAGACCTATGTCTTCCTCCTGTGCATCCTATTGATATAATAAGCTGCCTTTTTCCTTCCTTCTTATAATTAGGTATTAAAAATTCTAATAAGTCATCAACTCTTTTAATAAAGCCTTTTGTTTCCTCTTGTTCTAAAACATACTTCCTAACTGGCTCTTCGTTACCTGAATATGGCTTAAGCTCTGCTATATAAAATGGATTTGGTATAAATCTTACATCAAAAACCAAATCTGAATCTACTGGTATTCCATATTTGAATCCAAAACTTAGTATAGTCACAGAAAGTTGCTTTTGAGGTTGTTCTACATCTCCATAATTCTTTGTCATTTCTTCTCTTAAATCTTTAATAGCATATTTAGATGTATCAATTATTATATCCGCTCTATCCTTAACTTCTCTTAATCTATTTCTTTCTTCATTAATCCCTGTTATTATTCTGCTTCCTGGAGCCAATGGATGACTTCTTCTAGTTTCTTTAAATCTCTTAACTAAAATTTCATCAGAGGCATCTAAAAATAATATTTCATATTTGAAATCCTGATTTTTCAAATAATTTAAGCTTTCAAATAAATCATCAAAGAATATTCCACCTCTAATGTCTATAACTAAAGCTACCTTGCTTATTTTCCCTTGGCTTTGAACACATGCTTCTGCAAATTTAGGTATTAGCTTTGGTGGAAGGTTATCTACACAAAAGTATCCCATATCTTCAAGGCTTCTTGTTGCTTCTGTCTTACCTGCTCCTGATAATCCTGTAACTATTATAAATCTCATTATGCTACCTCCCTTTGATTATATTTCTTAACAACATTATATCATATTAGTTCTATTAATATAATAATTACACATTAAATACAATATTACTTATATAATATATACTACATATAATAACTTTTTTTATATTGTAAAAAAGGAGAAAAGCTTATACTTATCTCCTTATTCCTTACTTATTATCTCGTTTTTCTATTGAAACTTTTAATAGTTTACAAAATTCTAAATTTTGTTCCTTTGTTCCTAAGCTTACTCTTATCCATCCTGGCATATCTAATAAGTATCCTGGCCTTATTATATATCCATGCCTTAATAAAAATTCATGTATTGGCTTATCATCTCCATTAACATTAACCATTATAAAATTGGCTTCTGATTTTATATATTTAAGTCCCATTTTTTCAAACTCTGAAGATAATAATTCTCTTTGCTCCTTATTAAAGCTCTTAACTTTATTTATAAATTCATCATCTTCTATTGCAACAACAGCTGCTTTTTGAGCAAATAAATTTACATCAAAAGAATTTATAACTCTATTCATATAATCCACTATTTCTTCATTAGCTATTCCATATCCAAATCTTAAAGCTGCTAGCCCATAAGCCTTGGATAAAGTTTTTAAAATTATCATATTTGGATATGATTTTATAAGTTCTAGTGAGTTTGGATATTCTTCTGAAGTAACATATTCAGCATAAGCTTCATCCATAACTATTATTACATCTTTAGGAATTCTATTTAATACAGCATTTAACTCTGCCTTTGTAAATATTCCACCTGTAGGATTATTAGGATTGCAAAACCAAATTATTTTAGTTTTTTCAGTTATAGCTTCTACCATAGCCTCTAAATCCAATCCATTATTTTTTAGAGGAATCTTTATAGCTTTAGCTCCCATTAGTTTTGTATTGCTTTCATATCTTGGGAAAGTTATTTCAGCCATTATACTTTCATCTTCTTTATCTAAAAAGACTTCACAAATTACATTTATTAGAGAATCTGATCCTGCCCCACAGAATATCATATCCCTATCTATATTTAACTTTTTACTTAAAGCTTCTTTAAAATCAAAAGAAGATGCATCTGGATACATATTCATCTCATTAACTAAATTACCCACAGCTTCCTTAACTTTTTCTGAAGTTCCTAATGGATTCTCATTAGAAGCAAGTTTAACAACTTTATCTATACCATACTCCCTTTTAACTTCATCTATTGGCTTTCCTGCTACATACTTTTCTAAGCTTTTTACTTCTTCTCTCACTTTACATTCCATATTACATCGAACTATTGCATAAATATTAAATGAATAATTTTCATGTAATTAAATATGAATTCCTAAAAATATATTTAATTAGAAACTCTGCAAGAACTTCTACCTTAATTCTACATTCTTTATTATTCATTTTCATTTATCTTTAGCTCTTCCCCCTTATTAATTAATTATTTATTGCTTAAATTAATTATATATAAGTTTAAAAGAAGTTTCTACTATTACTTTTCAAAGATATTTCCAATGCTTCCAAGGATACTTCCTTCATCAACGGATTTACCCATATTTTGTGGCGCTGATGAATATACTCTTGAAGCAAGCTTACTAAATGGTAAACTTTGAATCCATACTTCTCCTGGTCCTGTTAAAGTGGCAAAGAATAATCCCTCTCCTCCAAATACAGCATTTTTAATTCCACCCACAAATTCAATATCATAATGAACATTTTGTGTCATTGCAACTAAACACCCTGTATCTATTTTTATAGTTTCTCCAGGATTTAAACTCTTTTTTACTATAGTTCCTCCAGCATGTATAAATGCTAATCCATCCCCTTCTAGTTTTTGTAGTATAAAACCTTCACCCCCAAAAAAACCTGTTCCAAGCTTCTTTGTAAATTCTATTCCTATACTTATTCCCTTTGCACAACATAAGAAAGAATCCTTTTGACATATAAGTTTTCCTCTATAATTTCTTAAATCCATAGCTAATATTTTTCCTGGATATGGAGATGCAAAAGCTACCTTTTGCTTAAGCATACCTGTATTGGTAAATGAAGTCATAAAAAGACTTTCACCAGTTATAACTCTTTTGGCTGCACTTCCTAGCATCCCAAAGAAGCCTCCTCCTTTAGATCTTTCACTACCATCCCCAAATATGGCATCCATAGTTATATTATTATCCATCATCATCATTGCTCCTGCTTCTGCCACTACAGTTTCTCTTGGGTCTAGTTCAATTTCTACATATTGCATTTCATTACCATAAATTTCATAGTCAATTTCGTGAACCATTATTATATTCCTCCTAAAATAGTAATTAATTATTATTGTGGAATTTAACCATATCAATCATGATTAATAATCCAACAAAAAATACAGTATAATTTTCATCTATAACTTCCAGAAAATATCTATCCCTACCAAAAGAAAACTCCTTACTTATTGTCCCTAAAGTAATTCCATCTTTTTTAATTTCATAATTTCTTCCTAATATACTAGAACTACTCATATTCATAATGCCAACAGAACCAGTTATATTGTATTCAGGTACCATAAGTTCTTTCTTTATAGTTGCTATTTCTCGCATATCTTGATCATAAGCTATATACTTATGACTTCCAATCCTAACTTGTTGTCTCATATATAATACCTTTCTATTATTAGAGTCATAAATACTGATATTTTTTCCTATATCAAATTTATCTGCCTCTGATATAAAGATATTATTTCCCTGCTCATCATATACATCAAATTTAGCTCCTAGTGCAAATAATCTCTCTTTAATGTAAAACTTTCTCATAAACCTCTCCTTTTATAGTTTTATTTAACATTAAATAAAGTATATTATACCATTTTATATTTGTCAATTATTTACTCATTATTTTTTTTATATATTTCTAAAAAATAAAAAGGAAACTTAATTTAAATTAAATTTCCTTTTTAGTATGATTTTCATTTTTCATCTTCGCCTATAATTCTAACCTCTGGATGTAAATCAACACCAAATTGTTGCTTTACCTCATATTGTATATGGGCTATTAAATCTAATATATCCTTTGCAGTAGCATTATTCTTATTTATTACAAAACCTGAGTGTTTTTCTGATACTGCTGCTCCACCTATGCTGTAACCTTTTAATCCTGCATCTTGAATAAGTTTTCCAGCATAGTAACCTGTTGGCCTTTTAAAAGTACTTCCCGCTGAAGGGTATTCAAGTGGTTGTTTAGACTCTCTTTTACATGTAAGGTCTTCAACTATCTCTTTTATCTTTCCTACTTCTCCATAGGTTAATTTAAATTTCGCTGATAAAACTATATAATTTTTTTTCATTATTATTGAAGATCTATAACCTAGTTCTAATTCTTCTCTTGATAAAATTTTAATTTCTCCATCATTATCAATAACTTCTGCACTTTCAATAACATGTGAAACTTCTCCATCATAAGCACCTGCATTCATAAATACAGCACCACCTACAGTTCCTGGTATACCACAAGCAAATTCAAATCCTGTTAAAGAATTTTTAATAGCTTCACTAGAAACATCTTTAAGCATAGCTCCACATTCTGCTTCTATAGTTTCATTAAATACTCTAATATTTTTAACTTTATTTAATTTTATAACTACACCCTTTATTCCACCGTCTTTTACTAATAAATTTGATCCATTCCCAACTATAAAATAAGGTATGTTATTTTCTTTACATATTTTTATACTTTTTATAACTTGTTCTTTATTTTCAGGAATTAAAAGGATGTCTGCTGGTCCACCAACTCTAAAATGAACATAATTCTTCATTTCAGCATCAAGTATAACATCTTCTCTTTTATAAAACCTTTTAAATAATCCCTCAAATATTTTATATTGATTCATACCTAACTCCTTACAAATAATCTACTAATTATCTAGATATAGTTTAAGTAACACTTAAATCTTTATATTTCTTTATACTCGTACTTTATGCCTTAAAATAGTATAAATTAAAAATTATCAATAAACAACCCATTACAAGTATATTTATATATATTAATGCATTTGTAACTATTTTGTTACTTTTTACTCTGTGTATTAAAATAATCAATTATACTATTTGCAGCTTTTTTATCTATACTTTCAGTCTCTAACAATTCATCATATGTAGCTTTTCTTATATTTTCTACACTTCCAAACTTCATTAATAAATTTCGTCTTCTTTTTTCTCCAACATTAGGTATATCTTCTAATATTGAATGTAAAGTTCTTTTATCTCTAAGAGTCCTATGATAAGTAATGGCAAATCTATGAACCTCATCCTGTATCCTTCTAATCATCTGCATTAAGTTAGAATTTCTATTAATTATAAGTTCTTCATTATTATATATAATTCCTCTTGTTTGATGCTTATCATCTTTAACTAACCCACAAACAGGAATGCTTATATTAAGCTTATCTAAAACCTCAAGAGCTACATTTACCTGCCCCTTACCTCCATCCATCATTATTAAATCAGGGAAGCTAGAAAACTTTCCATTAGAAAAATTAAGTTGTCTCTCTTGTATCTTTTGTATTTCTTCAAGTCCATGAATAAATCTTCTTTCTAATATTTCTCTCATGCTATCATAATCATTAGCACCTTTAACTGACTTTATCTTAAATCTTCTATAGTCGCTATTTTTTGCTCTTCCTTCTTCAAATACCACCATTGTTCCAACAGAATCTACACCTTGAATATTTGAAATATCATAAGATTCAATTCTAAAAGGTGCCTCTTCTAAATCCAATAAATCTCTTAATTCATCAAGAGTAATCCTATTAAGTTCTTTTTCTTTAAAGAACTTATCTTTAAATTGCTCTAGTGTAATTTTAGCATTATTTTTCACCATTTCTAGCATATCTTTCTTTTGACCCTTTTGTGGTACTTTAACCCATGCTTTAGCTCCCCTTTTAATAGTAAGAAAATCTTCAATAAGCTCGCAGTCTTCTATCTCTGGCAAATATATAGTTTTAGGAATCTTTGCAGTACCTCCATAAAATGAAGTAATAAAATCTTCTAAAACTTCACTTACTTTATCATCAGCTGTATTTTTAAATATAAAGTGTTCACGACCAATTATTTTACCATCCCTTGAGAAGAACACTTGGATACAACTATCAATTTCATCTTGATATATATTAATGAAGTCTTCATCGCCTTCCATAGTCTTAAATATTTTTTGCTTCTCTACTATTGAATCTATAGCTAGAATCTTATCTCTAAATTTTGCTGCTTCTTCAAACTCTAAATTCTTAGATGCTTCTTCCATTTTATGCTTTAATGAATTAACAATAGTTTTATCTCTACCATTAAGTATATCCATAATATCATTAATCATTTCAGCATATTCTTCTTTTTTTAAATATCCAGCACAAGGTGCTACACATTTTTTAATATGATAATTTAAACAAGGTCTAACCTTATCACCATTTTCCTTAATTAATAATTTACAAGTTCTTATAGGGAAAATCTTATTAATTAAATTTATAGTTTCATAGACTGCAGTAGCATTAGTATAAGGTCCAAAATACTTTGCTCCATCCTTTGCATACTTCCTAGTTACAAAGACCCTTGGGAAGTCATCATTTATAGTAATCTTTATAAATGGATAAAATTTATCATCCTTCAAAGCTATATTATATCTTGGACTATACTTCTTAATTAAATTGCATTCTAATATTAATGCTTCCATCTCTGAATCTGTAACTATATACTCAAACTCTGAAATATTTTTAACCATTACTTTAACTTTTTCAGAATGGTTTTTAGAATTCTGAAAATAGCTTCTTACTCTATTCTTGAGTATCTTGGCTTTTCCTACATATATAATTTCACCAAGAGAATTTTTCATTATATAAACACCTGGTTTTTCCGGTAGATTTTTTAAATGATATTCAAAGTCAAACATTTATTATTCTCCTTAACTTCCACTATGTAATATAAATTTTATCACTAGTAAAAATATTTGCAATTAGCAATAGAAAAAAGAATATAAATATTATTGATTATCTTAGATTTCCTCCAAGTTATCTTCTTATACTATTCATATCCTTCTAAAATTAATGTAATATCTTCTTATTAAAATATCAAAAGTTAATAAACTTCTTAATCTTTATCATTTTTATACTTAAAAATATTTTTAAAATGGTGAGTTAAATTCCTCAAATTTTGGCCAATTACTATCTTCAGTTTCTACTTCAATATTATTATAATTAAAATCCCAAGGAATATCTAAAGAACTCCAGTGTATTCCTCCTCGCTGATCTTTAACAAAAGGTTTTGTAACCTTATAGTAAACTAAAGCATGCTTATTTCCCTTAATATAATATCCATGTGCACATCCTGAAGGAATATATATTAAATTTTTATTATCTTCATTTAAATCTATTAATGTATACTTACCAAAGGTCTTAGAATCCTTTCTTAAGTCTACCACCACATCTTGAATTTCCCCTATTATACAAGTAATTAGTTTATCATGCTCTTCAGGAGGTAGTTGAAAATGAATTCCCCTTACTACTCCTGGCTTTGCAATAGCATAATATTCTTCCTTAAACTCTGTACTTAATCCATATATATTAAATTGAGTATCATTAAAAACCTTAATTAAATCACAAGTACTTTCCATAAGTACAGTTGGAGTTATTAAGTAGCATCCTTCTACCTCTAATTTTTTCACCCTAAACATAATTAATCTCCTTTTATCCTAAAAGTTATAAAAATAGTTATATTTTAATATATGAATTAATATTTAAAGAGTGAATAATGAAAAAAGGAATGAGATAAATATTGTATTCCTTGCCACCTCACATTTGCTCCAAGCCAAACTCATACAATATTTATCTCATTCTACACTTGTTATTTTTTTTAAGTTTATTACTTTTCTAATACAGCAGCTCTTACAACTTTTGATGCGATATTTGCAGCTGAGCCAGCGCCATTTTCACCTTCTTCTACTATTACTGCTACTGCAATTTGTGGATCATTTATTGGTGCAACAGAAATAAACCAACCATGGGGTATTCCTTCTGAACCATCTTCCTTCATATAATCTGCTGTACCAGTTTTACCTCCAGCATTAGTTCCTTCAAAAGATGGCCATCTATAAATATTATTTGAAACTAAATATCCCATATATTCTTTTATAGTATTAGCAACATCTGCTGATATTACATTTTCCCTTAATGCTTTATTAGGTATTTCTTTCACAGTATTTCCATCTTTATCAACAACCTTGTTTACTAATTTAGGTTGCATTAAAACACCATCATTAGCAACTGTTGAAGCAACTATTGCCATTTGTATAGGAGTTGATAATACACTTCCTTGGCCTATTCCACTTTGAGCTATATTTCCCATTTCTTCTTCTTTTAAAGTAGGAAAATTACTTTGAGGTATAGATAATCCAACTCCATTTATTCTTGAATTAAATCCAAATCTTTCTGCTACTTCCTTAAGCTTAGCATTTCCCATATCCATAGCTAATGTTCCAAACACAAAATTACTTGAAACCCTGTATGCCATTTGTAAACTTAAATCTCCGTGTACTTGATTCATATAATTGCTTAATGATGTTCCATCTGGAAATACTATCTTCCCAGTGTCATGGAAGGTTTCATTGACTATATCGGGGTTATTTTCCAAAGCAGCTGCTAAAGTTACTGTCTTAAATACAGATCCTGGTGGGTACTTACCATCTATAGCTCTATTTAATAACTTACTTTCTTTATCTACTCCTGAATTGGCTTCTTCTATCACCTGCTCTAAATTATTAGGATCATATGTTGGCTTAGACACCATTGCAAGTATTTCCCCTGTTTTAGGGTTAATCGCTACAACTGCTCCTTTTAGATTTCCCATAGCATCATAGGCAGCCTTTTGTATATTATAATCTAACGTTGTTACTACTCCATTACCAATTTTCTCTTCATCTCTATTTTCAAAAGCACTTTTTAAATCAAAATTATTAATAAAGCTTCTTATTCCATTAGAAAACCCATTATATCTGGATAATTCACTGTCAAATTCATCTTCTAATCCTGTTATCCCAAACCTTTCATCTATGTATCCTAATGCGTGAACATATAAATCTCCATTAATATACTCTCTACTTTGATTAAACTTATCTATTCTTATACTATTAGTTAAAGGATTTCCGTCTCTATCATAAATTGTTCCTCTTAAAACTTCATTCCTCTTTGCCCAAAGTCTTTTATTCCCTGAATCACTTGCTATATCAGGACCTTTGAAAACTTGGAAATAGGCTATATATGATATCAAGGCTATAAAACAAAAAAGAAATATAACCATAATATTTCTTACACTTTTTGATAATTGGTTCATAAAATCCTCCTTGCACATAAAAGCTTAATAAAATTTAATATAAAATTAGAGGCTATTATCACAGCTTCTTTATATTATACACTAAAATTATTGCCTATACCTTAAATCTTCTAATATTTTATTTCATCTTTTCTACTAAAGTCCTAAAATTAAACTTCATATTCTAAAGTGCTGTGTCACAATTTAAAATGGAGCTATTGCCACAGCTCCATTCTAATATTCTTCTGAAATTTTTTGTAAAATACCTAAAGCAAAAAACATTGTTAACATTGAACTTCCACCATAGCTTATAAGAGGTAAAGTTATACCTGTTAATGGTATTACTGTGAAGATTCCACCTACAATAACTAAAGTTTGACATGCTATCATAGTACTAAAACCTACGGCAGCTAAAAGACTAAATCTGTCTTTAGTTAAAAAAGCTATTCTTATACCTCTATAAAATAATAAGAAGTATAATATCATTAATCCAACTGCAAATATTATCCCAAATTCTTCACAAATAACAGCAAATATAAAATCACTTTCACTTGCAAATATTAAATCTGGATAACCATTTCCAAGTCCTACTCCAAATAATCCTCCTGATGCTATAGCATATAGTCCTTGCACTATTTGATATCCTTCTGCTGTTGCATACTTCCAAGGATCTAACCAAATCTTAACTCTTCTTTGAACATGGCCAAAAACGCCATATGCTCCTAATGCTCCAAAGGCAGAAAGTCCTAAACATGTAAAAACATATTTTTTCTTTGAAGTTGCTATGTATAGCATAGTTACAGATATTCCAAAGAAAATTAAAGTTGAACCAAGATCTGTTTGAAGCACCATACAAGCTAATGAGAACATTACTACTAATGCTGGTTCAATTAATTGTTTAAAATCTTCTTTAAGTGAATTTTTTGCCTCATACTTCATAAGAGAAGAAGATAAGTATAAAACTAAAGCTATTTTACCAAACTCAGATGGTTGAAAGCTTATTGGCCCTATATAAACCCAGTTCATAGCTCCATATGTTTCTGTTTTAAATATTAATCCATATATTAATGCCATAGGCATAAATATCAGAGTAACAATCATATATATCTTTTTATACTTAGCAAAACTTTTTAAATCTGGTAAAGCTATTACTATAGTCATATATCCAATTATCCCAAATATAGTCCATACTAATTGTTTAAATGCAAAGCTAGAATCTATCCTATAAAGTACTGCAATTCCAACAACAGCTAATATACTTGAGAAGATAAGCATAAACTTATCTCCATCTGGATAATATTTTCTTAAAATAAAGTGTGATAATCCTATAATAAAACATAATACAATTCCTATAATTAATGCTTTACTATCAAATGGTTTTTGTAATAAAGCTAGATTTGTAAATAGAAGTAAGCATAATAAATATATTAATTTAAGAACTCTTTTTTCTAACTTTAATGCCTGACTCATATTTTCACCTCTAATTTTTCTCTGCTCTTATAACCTTAAAGGTGGCACTACCAATCCTAATTTTATCATTAGCTCTTAACTTAGCATATTTATCAACCTTTTCGTCATTAATAAATACTCCATTAGTACTATTTAAGTCCTCTATTAAAATCTCATTATTTTTTACAACTATTTTAGCATGATTACCAGATACATATTGATCTGTTAATTTTATTGTATTACCATCTTTTCTTCCTATTGTTATTAGTCCATTTAATAATAAAATTGATCCTTCTTCTAAGTTTGAGTTTTCTCCTACACTTAGTACTTCTATTCCATAATTCTTTGCAGCAGAAGATTTTCTCCTTCTTCCACTACCCTTTACGTCCTTGTACATTATTTTCAGTGCATAATAAATAATAAAATAAAGTACTATTATAAAAGCTACACCAAAAACAATAGTCATTAGCTTTGAAAAACCCATAGTTTCACCTCAAAATTAGTATTATATTACCATTATATATTAAATCTTATATATAAAAATAACAAGTATTCTTTAATTATCTTAACATCTTTTTAAGATATTTGCCTGTATAGGATTCTTCAACCTTTATTATATTTTCAGGTGTTCCAGTTGCAACTATTGTTCCTCCCTTGTCTCCACCTTCTGGTCCTAAGTCAATAATATAATCAGAGCACTTTATCATATCTAAATTATGCTCTATAACTACTACTGTATTCCCTGCCTCTACTAGTCTTTGAAGTATTTCTACTAACCTACTTACGTCATCTATATGAAGACCTGTAGTTGGTTCGTCTAAAATATAAAGAGTTTTTCCTGTACTTCTCTTTGAAAGTTCATATGCTAATTTTATTCTTTGAGCTTCACCACCTGATAATTGCGTAGATGGTTGACCTAATCTTATGTATCCAAGACCTACATCATATAATGTTTGTATTTTATTCTTTATTCTTGGATGGTTTTCAAAGAATCCTAAAGCCTCTTCAACTGTCATATTTAATATGTCATCTATAGATTTCCCTTTATATTTTACTTCTAAAGTTTCTCTATTATATCTCTTTCCCTTGCATACTTCACAAGGTACATATACATCAGATAAGAATTGCATTTCTATCTTAATAATACCATCACCTGTACATGCTTCGCATCTTCCACCTTTAACATTGAAGCTAAACCTTCCTGGTTTATATCCTCTCATCTTAGCTTCTGGTGTATTAGAAAATAATTCTCTTATTATATCGAATACTCCTGTATAAGTTGCTGGATTTGATCTAGGTGTTCTTCCAATTGGGCTTTGATCTATATCTATAATCTTATCAATATTTTCATATCCTAGAATTTCCTTATGAGCTCCTACTGGATTCTTGCTTCTATTTACTAATCTATTTAATCCTTTATATATTATTTCATTTACTAATGTACTTTTACCAGATCCTGAAACTCCTGTTACCATAGTTAAAGTACCTAGTGGAATTTTTACATTAACATTTTTTAAATTATTTTCCTTAGCTCCTTTAACAGTTATAAAGTTCCCATTTCCTTTTCTTCTTTCTTTAGGAAGCTCTATTTTCTTCTCTCCTAATAAGTATTGCCCTGTTATTGAGTTTTTACACTTTTTAATATCTTCCACAGTACCAGTAGCTACTATTTCTCCACCATGCTCACCAGCTCTTGGTCCTATATCTACTATGTAGTCTGCCTCCTTCATAGTATCTTCATCATGTTCAACTACTATTACAGTATTTCCAACATCCCTTAAATGCTTAAGAGTATTAATTAACCTATCATTATCTCTTTGATGAAGTCCAATACTAGGTTCATCTAATATATATAATACTCCCATAAGCGCAGAACCAATTTGAGTTGCAAGTCTTATTCTTTGAGCTTCTCCTCCTGATAAAGTACCAGAATTTCTTGATAGATTTAAATAATCTAAACCAACATCTATTAAGAAATTAAGTCTATTTTTTATTTCTCTTATTATTTGATCACTTATTATTGTGTCCTTTTCAGAGAATTCTAAAGAATTAATGTAATCTAATTCCTCTTTTATGGATAGCTTAGTAAATTCATATATATTTTTATCGCCAACTAAAACTGCCAAAGCCTCTTTTTTAAGTCTTGCTCCGTTACATTTAGGACAAGGATTATCGCTCATATATTGTTCAATATCATTCTTAATAATATCTGAGTTAGTCTCTCTATATCTTCTCTTTAAAGAATTTATTTCACCATCGTATGCATAATTATATTGAGATTTTACGCCATCTTTAGTATAAATAACCTTCATTTTCTTTCCATTGGTTCCATAAAGAATTAAATCTAATTCTTTTCTACTTAATTCCTTCACAGGTTTACTTAAATCAATATCATATTCTTCACTTAATGCTTTTAAAATAGCATAAGTCCAGGAATCTTCTTTTAATCTACCTTCTCCCCAAGTAGCTATGGCTCCTTCTAATATACTTAATTCCTTGTTTGGTATAACTAGATTCTCATCTATTTCCATCAAAGTCCCTAGCCCATCACAGGAATCACATTTTCCAAATGGAGAGTTAAAAGAAAACAATCTAGGTGCAAGTTCATCTATACTTAATCCACACTCTGGACATGCAAACTTTTCACTAAATAATATATCTTCTCCATCTATAATATTAATTAATACTAGTCCCTCTGAAAGTTTCAATGCAGTTTCAATGGAATCTGATAATCTGCCTTCTACACCTTCCTTAATTATTATTCTGTCTACAACAGCTTCAATATTATGCTTTATATTTTTTTCTAGCTTTACTTCTTCTTCTGTAAGTTCATAAATTGAACCATCTACTCTAGCTCTAACGAATCCGCTTCTTTTTATATTATCTAAAACTTTTTCGTGAGTTCCTTTTTTACCTCTAATAACTGGAGCTAAAACTTGAATTTTAGTTCTATCCCCAAGTTCCATTATACTATCCACAATTTGATCAACAGATTGTTGCTCTATTGGAATCTTACATTTAGGACAGTATGGCTTTCCTACTCTTGCATATAATAGTCTTAAATAATCATATATTTCAGTAATTGTTCCAACAGTTGAACGTGGATTCTTACTAGTTGTCTTTTGATCTATAGATATAGCTGGTGATAGTCCTTCAATATATTCTACATCAGGCTTATCCATTTGCCCTAAAAATTGCCTTGCATAGGATGAAAGAGATTCAACATATCTTCTTTGTCCTTCAGCGTATAAAGTGTCAAATGCCAATGAAGATTTTCCTGAGCCTGATAAACCTGTAAATACTACTAACTTATCTCTAGGTATTTCTAAAGATACATTTTTTAAGTTATGTACTTTAGCACCTCTTATTATTATTTTATCCTTCATATTATGACTCTTCTCCTTATATTTACATTCATTCGAACAAGCGTTCTTTATTATATTCTAGTTTTTATTATAATCCTTGTCAATTATATATTAAAGTATTTGCAAAAAAAGAGTGTAATAAACAGACACATTTTATCACACTCATTTTTATATTAATTTATATTACTATAAACATTAAAAACTCTTTTTTAAATTTTTAAAACCCACTCTAATATATTTTCATATCCTAGACTTTGTACTTATCAATCTTATAATTTATTATTAAAGCCTTTGTTTATAGTAAAAATTTCTGCAAGCTTTCCTACTATAGGTAACTTCTGAGATACTGTAGAAAACCCTGGAGATATATTTAATAATATAAAAAATGTTATTAAAAATGCTAAAAGAACTTTACTTAAAATTTTTATATAATTATTATTTTTCTTCTTGCCTTCATTTATAGGCTTAATAGCTATAAACTCTAATTCTTCAGGTATATCAATATTCTTATAAACTAATTTCTCTTTTGCGAATATTTTCCTCATATGTCTTCCTCCTCAGTCTCTTTATTAATAAATTTAAGGCCTTATAATTTTTTTCACTTTAGATGCTCCTAAATTTAATATCTCTTATTAAATATAAGATATATTATGTAGTTTTTCCGTATTAATAATAAGATATTCCTAAAAAACATAATCCCTACCCCTTATAAAGAACATTCCTCCAATAAAACTTTTCCATAATATGAATTAAAATGTGATTTTAATGAGCGATACTTGATTTTCTTTTACTCTAAAATAAGTAGAATATAGCTAAGTTAAATTCATCTCCTCTACAAACTGGCTTATCAAAGGTACAAAAAAAGAGCTACGCACTAATTTTTAGTGCATAGCTCCAATTTATTATTTATTAATTTAAGTTATCAACTGTTCCATTTTCTAAAATATATACAGGAGTATTATCATTTAATTTATATGATATTACTAATTTCTTTTTAGAAATATCTTCTGCGGTTTTTGCAGATTTATCATAATTATTTATATAAATTGAATAATCTCCTGCTAACTCTTCAGGAACAAACTCTTTAATCTTAGCTACTATAGAGTTCTCAACTTC
>NZ_JBNPON010000063.1:0-18907 GCF_050315195.1 Clostridium sp. SGI.024
AATGAAAAATTGAGCTGTCTTAATGACAGCTCAATTTTAATAATTATATTTCAAAAACTCCCTTGGAGTTTTTACCTTAACTCTTACTATTAACTATTCTCTATTAACTCTTACTTGATTTCATAGCTTAATTCTATAAATTTTTCTATGTCTTCTTCTATAAGCTTAAGTGAATTTCTCCAGAAGTTAACATCGTGAACATCTATATTCATTATCTTAGTAACATCAGCTACCATATTCTTACCTGTAACTGCTAGTAATTCTTCATATTCTTTACAGAAACTATCGCCTCTCTTTAAGTACTCTGCATATAATCCCTTTGCAAATAAGTTCCCAAAAGCATATGGGAAGTTATAGAAGTTTGCAGTTGCATAGTAGTAATGTGGCTTCCAAGTCCACATGTATTTATGAAGATAATTGCTATCTAATCCGTCTCCATAAGCTTCTTTTTGTGCATTAAGCATAGCATTATTTATTTCTTCCACTGATAAAGAACTTTCTTTTCTCTTTTCAAATACTTCACTTTCAAATAAAAATCTTGAATATATATCTACAATAACTTGATTACAATCTGAAATTTCAGCTTCTAAAATAGCAAAAGCCTCTTCCTTACTCGCTTCTTTTACAGCACTCTTTTTAATAAGTATTTCACAGAAGTTAGATGCAGTTTCTGCTAAAGTCATAGGATATTCAGAGTTTAACATAGTTTCATTGTTTAAGCATTCTCCATGGAATCCATGTCCAAGTTCATGAGCCATAGTAACAACATCACTAAAACTATTTCCATAGTTTAATAATATTCTACTTTCTTTAATATCTTTTATACTTGCACAGAATGCTCCTCCTACTTTACCTTCTTTAGGATATACATCTAACCAATTATTTTCGAAAGCTTTTAATACAAAGTCAGCTAAATTATCACTAAACTTTCTAAAGTTCTTTTCTACAAAAGCTTTACCTTCTTCAAAAGTAAATTTCATTTCTTTTTCTATTACAGGAGCATATAAATCATAAAATGGAAGACCATTTTTATGTCCTAAAATTTCAGCTTTTCTCTTTAAATATTTTCTAAATGTAGGTAAGCTTTCTTTAATTGCTGTAAGCATAGCATTTAAAATATCTTCATCCATTCTAGACTCTTCTAGTGTCATATGAAGAGGTGATTTATAACCTTTTAGTTCAGATGTAGTTATTACTTCTCCTTTTATTCCATTTAATGCAGCTGCTACACCTTCTTCTATTTTCTCGTAAGACTTAATTTCAGCTTCATATGCTTTTTTTCTTACTTCTGGATCCTTGCTATAAGCCATATTTAATACAACTGTTAATGGAAGAGATTCCTCCTTTCCATCTACATTAATATCTACTTTATGTGTTGATATTAAATAATCCTTATAATTTGACCAAGCATCTGAACCTGTAGTCCTCATTTTAGCTATTATAGCTTCTTCCTTATCGCTTAGCATATATTTATTTTTACTAATTATTTCTCTAATTATAAATTCATGATTTTTTAATAAAGTTGATTTATTAATTATTTCATCTATATTTTCTACACTAGCAATCCATTTATAAATTTTAGTTAGTGGTTCTGCTAAAAGGCTATTTTTATTATTTATTACATCTAAATATTTTCTACCTTCCACATTCTTTGAGTCAGCACTAACAGTTAAACTAGCAAATGAAGCTACCTTACTAATAAGAAGATATATGTTTTCAAGTTTATTTATTATATCTTCTAAAGACTTTAAGCTATCGCTATCTTTATTTAAGTTTTCTGAAAAAACTTTTAAATCATTTATATTTTTATCAACTTTATCTAAATCCTCAAGAAACTCTTTAGAAGTAAATGAGGTATAAAGTTCTTTTAAACTCCAATTATCTGACATTTTTTGGCCCCCTTATGTATATATTAATATTAATAATTATAGTATTTTTTTAGCACTTTATCAATATTTTCCACCTAAACAGAGTAATTTTTATTTCTATATTTCAATGGTGAAACCCCAACTAACTTTTTAAATGTATTAGTAAAATGACTTTGATCGTGAAATCCCAATAAAATACTTATTTCTAATATACTTTTTTCAGTACTTAACAACAATATTTTGGCTCTTTCTATTTTTATTCCTCTTAAATATTTCATTACAGATACACCTTTATATTTTTTAAAGCATGTTGAGGCATACCCAACTGAGATATTTAAAGTTTTACAAATTTCTTCTAGGGATATATGATTTTCAATATTTAAATGAAGGGCTTGAAGAAGCTTATTAACTGTAAAACTATCTGTTATTTCTGTATCATTAATTAGTAATTCCATATATTCATTTATCATATCTAATTCTATTTCTTGCATTGAATTTATTGAATTAGCCTCTTTAATTCTTCTATAAAACTTATTATAAATTGGATGTAAATATTTTTTTGCTATTCTATTTCTTATTATTTCTCTAGTATAAATTGCATTCCATATAATAAGATCGTCCCTTTTATGTTCTTTATCCACCTCATCATAAATTTCTGAAGAATGTTTTGCTTTAACAATTTTTATTATTTCTTCTTTATTTCTGGAATCAATTAATAATGACATTTTGTTATTAAAAATATTAAAGTCTGACTCAAAGCTCTCATATCCATCATTCATAAATATACACTCTCCATATACGCAATAATAATTATATACATATTATATTATATATACTAAAACTCCTTCAATGTTTTGCTAAAATTTTACATTGTATCAATTAAACTATCTTTTTATTGAAAATATTATAGTAATCATTATCAATTTTATTAATTTCGCATAAAAAACTAGACAGATAGTTTATTTTATAAACCACCTGTCTTATTATATATTTAAGGTATAATGTTATTTTGTTGCTAATTTTAAAGCACTATTTACAGCATCTATTACTCCCTTTGAAGAGTTTGTTGCCCCTGATATTGCTTCAACACCTTCAGTTCCTTGCTTTTCTATTATTTCTGGAACTAAATTATCTTGAACACCCTCAACTAATGTTTTTGTTTCATTATGCTCAACAAGTTTAACTTCTGAAATCTTACCTTTTGAAACTACAACTTCTACCTTAATTACTCCTGATGCACCTTGTCCTTCTCCTTGGTATGTTCCATCAGTATATTTTCCACCTCCACAGCCTACTAATAATGAAGCTGATATTGAAATAGCTCCTATAACTGCTATTAATTTTTTCATGATTATTCCTCCTACATATAAATTAAGTTATTTTATGAATGCTGCTGCATTTTTTCCAGCTGTTCTACCAAAAGTAACTATATCAGCTAAAGCATTACCACCTAATCTATTTCCTCCATGGATTCCACCAGTAACTTCTCCTGCAGCGAATAATCCTTGAATTATATTTCCATCTGTATTAACAACTTCAGCATTAGTATTAATTTTTAATCCACCCATAGTGTGATGAACTGCTGGTGTTACAGGAATAGCATAAACCTTACCTTCATTTAATTGTCTTGGAAGATCTTCTCTATTAAACTCTGAATCTTTATTTGCTGCTACTGCATCATTATATTTATTTATACTTTCTACCATAGTATCTTTATCTATTGATAATTTTTCTGCTAATTCTTCTACTGAATCTGCTTCAGTTACTAATCCCATATTAAAGTATTCTTCAGTAGCCTTTAAGCTATTTCTTAATCCTTCATCGAAGAAAAGATAAGCAACTCCATCCTTTTGTTCTAATATTGCTTTAGAAACTACATCTCTAGTTAATAATTCATTAGTAAATCTCTTACCATCTTTGTTAATAAGTATAGCACCATTTCCTCTTACAGCCTCAGTAACCATTACAGCTTTTTCTGGAACAACTGTTGGATGAGTTTGAATTTCTTCAATATCAACTAAATCTGCTCCAAGTTTTTCTGCTAAAACTATTCCATCTCCAGTAGCTCCACTGTGATTAGTAGTAGCAAATCCTTTTAATTCTTCTTTGTAGCTAACAACCATTTCTTGATTAGCTGAGAATCCTCCAGCAGCTATAACTACTGCTTTTGTGTTAATAGTATATTCCTTACCTTCTTTATCTGTTGCCTTTACTCCTGAAACTTTACCATCTTTATCTAGTATTATTTCCTTAGCTTCATTCCAAAGTCTTAAATCTACTTTTTCATTTTCTGCTGCTGTCTTTAAAGTATCAACTAAGTGAGCACCTACTGCTGCACCACCAGTAGGTCTATGTGTTCTGTAATTTGTTGATCCAGCCATCTTACCTACATCTGAAAGGTCAGCTCCAAGTTCAGTTAACCATGCTACTGAATCCTTAGCTTCACTTGTTAATTTTTCTACTAAATCAGGGTTGTTTTTATTATATCCACCCTTCATAGTATCCTCATACATTGTTTCTATAGAATCTTCTATATTCTTGTCTTTTTGTTGCTCTGTTTCTGCTGCATTTAATCCACCAGTTGCTCTATTAGTATTACCACCTACCATAGGCATTTTTTCTAAAAGAATTACATTTTCTACGCCTTCTTGTTTAGCTTGTACAGCTGCTGATAACCCAGCTCCACCTGCTCCTATAATAACTATATCAGCAGTTTCTTTCTTAGAACCACAACCAACTAATGCTGTAGGAACTAAAATTAAAGCTGACATTACTAATGCTAAAGCTTTCTTTTTCATTTAGTATTTCTCCCCTTGTTTTTTAGTTTTTTTACAGCTTTAGTATATTTGTTAATTAATAAACAATCAATATTGTGGTCTTATTGTTTATTTTGGTCTTTTTGGTCTTATTTTTTTACTTTATAATAATTAGTTGGCCTTCCAATTTTCCCATACTCCTGGTATATTTCCACTTTGCTTTCTTCTACCATTTTCTCTAAATATCTTCTTGCAGTAACTCTTGCAAGTCCACTCCCCTTAGCTATTTCTTCAGCTGTCAATTCCTCATTTCTTTTTAATTTCATAAACTCTATTATCTTATTATAAGTTTTTATATTTAATCCCTTACAAAGTTCTTTTTCTTCTTCCACATTTATATTTAATATATATTGGTCAATATGTTCTTGATTTATATCTTCTGCATTATTTAATCCTAAAAACCTATTTTTATAATTTATTAATGATTCTTTAAACCTTTCAAATTTGAATGGTTTAATTAAATAATCTACAGCTCCATATTTAAAAGCATCATCTACAGACTCCCTACATTTATCTGCTGTAATTAATATTGTATCTAAATTCATTTCTTCTGATCTAATCCATTTTAATAACTCTATTCCCTTACCATCAGGTAAAAACACATCTAATAATACTAAGTCAGCTTTACAACTTTTTAATTTTATCTTAGCTTCCTTTATAGAGCTTGCATCATCTATCACCTTAAAACTACCCATTTTTTCTAAAAATCTTTTGTTAATTTCTTTAACCATTGGGTCATCTTCAACAATAAAAACATTAATTATATTCATTAAATCTTTACCTCCCATACAGTCATTTCATCTGATGTTAATTTCAAATCTCCATTTAAAGAACTTATTATATTATTAATATTATATAATCCTAATCCTCTAAAATTTCCTTTGGTACTAAATCCTCTTATAAATATTTTTTCTTTTAATTTTTCATCAATTTTATTTCCATTATTTTTTACTATAATATTTATTTTTTTATCTTGGAAAATTCCTATATATATGTATCCATTATCCCTTCCCTTCAATTCTTCAATAGAGTTTTCCAATAAGTTTCCTATAATAGTTAATATATCTTGTACCATAATATTTTTAGGTATTTCTTTTAAATTTGAGTTCTCATCTACTTCAAATTTTATCTTAAGTTCATCAGCTTTATTATATTTTGAAAATATTAAACCTTGTATTGAAGCTTCTCTTATCTTCTTTAAAGAATCAGTTATAACTCCTCTATTCTCAGTTGTTTCAAAAATATATTCTAAAGCTTTATCGCTTTCATCTAATTGAATTAAGCCTGCAATTGTATGTAATTTATTCATAAACTCATGATTTTGAGCTCTTAAATTCCAAGTTAATTCCTTTACACCAGTTAATTCTGCAGCCATATTATGAACTTTTGTGAAATCCTGAAAACTAGCTATTGCTCCTACTATTTTCCCATATTCACCAATAATGCTATAAAAATTTGCCATAATTATCACATTATTATTAAGTCTAATTTCTTCATTGAAAATTCTACTTCTTCTATACATAACTTCATTTAACAAGTTCTTTATCTTATCATCAATAATTTTATTAGAATGGAGCTTTAATATTTCATAAGCTTTACTATTAATTACAGTTATTTCCCCTAAATTATTTACAGCAATAAGACCTTCTTCAATGTTATTAATAATAGACTCTTTTTCCCTAAGCTCATTTGCTATTTCTTCTGGTTCTAATCCATAAATATCTGATTTTATATTTTTTGCTAATTTCTTAGCTAAAAAAATAATAATAATTAAAACTCCCATAAACACAGGTATTAAACCATTAAAAAATTCTACTACTTCGCTTCTTATATCTCTCTTTAATACTCCTACTGCTACTGCTCCAACTTGTACACCATCTTTATAAACTGGTGTAAAGCCTCTCACAGATTTTCCTAAATGACCTTCACCTTCCGAAACATAGGTTTCTCCTTCAGTCAATACTAGTTTTTCATCTCCTCCCAAAAATTTTCTACCTATATTTTCTGGAATTGGATGTGAGTATCTTACTCCTTCGTTATTCATTACTGTTATAAATAATAATCCTGTTTTAAGTCTTACTCTTTCTGTAAAATTTTGTACCTTATAATGAGTTGGATCTGATCCATCAGCTAATTCTTTTTGTATCATAGGATTAGAAGAAACAACAAAAGCTATATCTATTAAGCTCTTGCCTACTGTTTCCGATACTTTAGACTTTATAATAGCTAATGAAAATATGCTAATTATTATTATAACAGTTATAAATATTCCAATAGTTAATCTAGTTAGTTTCTTTTCTAAGCTCATTTTTACCTCTTTTTTCATTAGTTTTACTTGACCATTATATAATAAAACATAAATATTAATAAAAAAAGAATCATGTTAAATGATTCTTTTTAGCTTATCATTATTTTTTTCTAATAATATCTAATACATAAGTCTTAAACTCTTCAAAAGTCCCTTTTGTTATAGATGCTCCCTTATTAATTTTTCCACTTGAAAAATTATATTCTGCTGAACCATAGTTAAAGCTTGCACTGGAAACTATTATACTTGAATCAGTAACTCTATAATTTACATCTGTTAACATAACATCCTTACAAAACTCTATAAATTCATTTGCTTTTTCTAAATCACCTTTGCATACTTCATGTAAAGTAAACTTAAATAGGCCATACCCTCCAATTAAAGGTACCATTTGTCCATTAGCCATGTAAAACACTTTTCCCATATTATAAAAATACTTCATATTTCCATAAGTCATAGTTCTATATTCATTATTAATTTCTAAATCCTTATTATTTAAACCTGTAAACTTTTCAACTATATCATCCCAGGCTCTTGCTTCTGATGATTTATTATTACTTATTACAGTTTTAAATTGCTCGTATGCCTTTTCTAAATCATTTCCCTTATTTATAATTGAATTATTTACTTTAACTACATACTCATTGTTTTCATATACTAATTCCACTTTACTATTCATAACTAAACTCCTTACTTCTATAACTATATATTATTATTTAGTAATGATTATTATATCATAATATGAAAGATTTTTAAATAATATATTTATTTTACTATTGCATATGGCCAATCTTTTATACCACCAAAATCATAAACATTAGTATATCCCATCTTCACTAACAATTTAGATGCTTGGCTACTTCTATTTCCGCTTCTACAATAAACTAATATTTTTTGTTCCTTATCTTTAATTATATTTTCTGCTTCTTTTTCTATTTCATTAACTGGAATTAATATGCTATTTTCTATATGTCCACTAATATACTCCTCATTAGTTCTAACATCTAATATTATAACATCACCTTTATCTATTTCTGCTTTTGCTTCTTTTGCAGTCATTTTCATCACGCTACTATTTTCAGTACTTTTTGTGACATCCTCCTTCATTACTGTAGAACAACCTGAAATTATAAAAACGCTTAAAATCATAATCACTATAACATATAATTTTTTCAATATCATCACCTCTCCATTATTATAAAATAATAAATATGCTAGGTTTGTGATAAAGTCACAAACCTAGCATATTTATTTATTAAAATTCATTATACCAGGTAAAACTACTTTAAAATAATCTTCTTTGGCCGAATTAACAAATCTAACTTTTTTATTATTGAAAGACTTTTTTATTCTTAATAAGCCTTGTCCATTATTTAAAAATCTTTTATTATCATCTAGTGTTATTAACTTTTCATATAACCACATATTCCTCTTACTTTGATTCATATCATTAATTGATCTATTCTTTCTCGTTATAGCTCCTGGACTTGTAATAATTATTTCTTTAATCCCAATATAAATATCAATAATTTTATCAAAAGCAGAATAATCTCTATATAACACTGCATTATTAACAGCTTCATTTATTGCATTTATAGGATAATCACTTGGTACAATCTCTGAGATTTCCTTTGTAGCTTTATCAATCATATTTAGTACATTCCCTTGAATTATTATCACTTCATTTTTGTGAGGGTTCACTTTATTATTTATTCTAATAATATTATGAGGCAACCACAGACTATTAACATTTGAAAAAATTAATAATCCTCCTAAAGTGCAATTTAATTCTCCACTGTCCTTATCTCTTGAAATAATTCTAGAGGTTTCAAGCAAAAATTCCTTGTTTTCTTCATTTATTTCTATACCCTTTTTTTGAAAATAAGTTTTGTATATTTCACCATCTAAAAAGCTTATATTGCTTTTAACTATCATTGATGTTTCTATAAAGAAATCTAAATTTTCTTCAAAGGCTTCCAATAACTCTTGCTTTCTCATTGTATCAGTAGTAGAGCCTCTTCTTATGTAAAATGCACCATTTTCTCTTACCTGATATGGTTTTTGTTCTCCATCATAAATTGTAATTACAGAAAGCTTTTTATTTTCTATTAATAAATTATCTACTGAAATTGGAATTGGTGGCTCACACCTTGATGTAATTATTTGTTGTACTTGCTCTTCAATAATAATTTCATTATCTTCTAAACCAACTATTCTTTTAGATTTATCTTCAATTCCTATTACTATATAACCTCTCCCACCTCTTGAATTAGCTATAGCACAAACATCCTTTGCTAGCTCTTTTTTACTACTTTCATGCTCTAAGGATAGCTTTAATTTAAAATCTAACTTTATACCTTCTTCTTTTTTTATTAATCCTAGCAACTTTTTGCTATCCATATCTCTCACCCCATAATTTAATATTATATTAATATATTACTAAAAAAATAGAAGGATAGAAATATTATTTTGGTAGATAATTAATCTACTTCAAATTCCTTCAAATCCTTCTTATTTTATTACTCTATAAGTTTTTCAATATTTTTAAATAACAAATCTTTATCTATTAAGCCTTCTCTATCATAGGTTATTTCACCATCTACATTTACAAATATGGTTCTAGGTATCCCTTTAATATTATAAGTATTGGAAGCATTAAGGTCTTCATCAAATAGTATATTCATTTCTAAGTTGTTGTCCTTTAAAAACTTTAATGCTTTATCCTTTGTCTCTCTCTTTCCATCAGTTAAATTAATCATAAGTATTTCAACCTCATCACCATATTTCTTTATTGCTTCTTCAAAATATGGCATTTCTTCTTGACAAGGTCCACACCAACTAGCCCATATGTTTATTACTACTGGCTTTTTATTCTTAAAATCTGATAATTTAACCTTATTACCATCTTCATCATATACAGTAAAATCTTTTGCTTCTTTTATCACTGTTTGTAATGAATCACTATCATTAGGTAAGTATTTACCTGATAAGTATCCATATCCAAACTTCACTATAACTACTAATAACACTAAGGAAACTATAAGTACAACTATTTTCATTTTATCCTTCATAAAATTTACCTCCTAATTAAATGTTAACCAAGATAATAATAAGTTTAAATATCCAGTCATCATCATTAATCCAATTACTATAAGCAATATTCCTGATATAGTATTTATTATCTTATAATTTCTTTTAATAAACTTAAAGGCACTCTTTAAATTCTCAATTAACAGAGCTGATATTATAAATGGTATTCCAAGTCCTAAACTATAGGATATAAGCATTAATATTCCCTTCATAGTATCTTGTGAATTAGCTGCAATCATTAAAGCAGCACCTAGAAAAGTTCCTACACATGGAGTCCAGCCAATTGCAAATATAATACCAAATAAAGTAGATGATATTAAATTTAATTTATTTAAATTGGCTTTATTATTTAATTTAAAGCTCCTTTCTAAAAAAGTAATTTTAAATATACCAATATAATTTAATCCAAAAACTATTAATAATATACCTGCTATTATATTAAATAGTTTCATATAGTTTTGTATAAAAACTCCAAAGCTTCCTGCAGCAGCCCCTAAAACAGTAAATATCATTGAAAATCCAACTACAAAGCCTATAGAATTAATTAAAGCTTTATTATTTTTACTTTCATCTTCCCCAATAAAATATGAAATATATATAGGAAGCATAGGCAATATACAAGGTGAAATAAAGGTTAGTATTCCCTCTAAGAAAAGTATAAAATAATTCACTAAACCACTCCTTTCCTTTTTTATTAATATATCATAACATTCATATTAATAGAATAAGTTACTTTTATGATACTGTTACACAAATAAAATATCATCTAGTTTTAAAAACTATATATTGTATATACGATAATTTTATGATATCTTATTAATATACTCAATAGAAAGGAATGTTAATATGAATAAAATTGCTTTGATTACAGATAGTACTTGTGGATTACCTAAAGAATATATACAAAAATACAATGTTAAAATAGTTTCTTTAAAAATACTATATAAAACTAAAGAATATATTGATGGAATTAATATTACACCTGAAGAGGTTTATGCTAAATTACCAGATGAACTACCTACTACCTCAATGCCTTCTGTTGATGATGTTTCTATTTTATATGATGAATTAGTTAGAGATGGCTATACTCATGCAATTGTTTTGCCTGTTTCTTCAGGCTTATCTGGAACTATAAATAGCTTTAGACTTGCAAGTGAAAATTACAATAGTATTAATACATTCATTTTTGATACAAAAGTATTATCTATGGCTGTTGGACTAATTGTAATTGAAGTTGGTAAAATGATAGAAGCTAATAAAAGCTTCGAATATATTTGTAATAAGATTCCAAAGATAAGAGAAAACTTATGGATGTATTTCACAGTAGATACCTTAGAATATTTAATAAAAGGTGGAAGAATCGGAAAGGTTTCTGGTGGTATTGGGCAACTGCTTAATTTAAAGCCTATAATCACTATGGATGAAGATGGTGCTTATACAACTTTTACTAAAGCCAGAGGATCAAAACAAGCCTTTAATAAACTTATTTCTTTAGCATCTAATATCTTAGATAAGGGTAAAAGTAAAGTTATTATAATGACTGGTACTATGCATGAAGAAGCAGAAAAACTTAAAGCTACCTTGCAAGAACATAAAAACATCACTTTTATTTATAAAGGTACAATTACTCCTGCCGTTGGTATACATTCAGGTCCTAGATTATTAGCTGTAGCTGTAATGAAGGAAATCTAAAAAAGATACATACTATCTTACTTACTCCGCCTAACACTCAAAGTTGTCATAAGATAGTATGTATCTTTTTGTAATTTAAATATAATTAATTTCTCAATTTCTAATAGCTATGTTCAGATATACTAGGTATTAAGGCCCACACACTATGTTATTTCTTAATTATTCTTCGTGTTCGTATTCTTTACCTGATTGCATTGCTATCTTTTCTGCTACTAAGTTCTTTAATAATACATCTACTGTCCATTCCTTTGATGTTTCTGTAACTGTAGCCTTTAAAACATTATTAAGTCTAAATTTTTTCAGGTTATTTATAAGTAATCCAATTTTTGCACCTGGAATATTATTGAAAATTATAGCTTTATTTTTTATTCCATCTTCAGCATCATTTAATATGTTTCCATTAATAATCTCTTTAACTAAGGTATTTCCATTTTTATAGTTAATTACAACCTTGTCTCTTATTCCAAGCATTCCTGCTAAATTGCTTAAAGTTTTAACTTCTTTCACATTAAAATTACATAAAATTATGCAACTTCTTCCCTCATCAGCTTTTGTTTCTTTTGTATCTAATAATTCAAATGACATATTACTCTCCTTTTATAAATTAATTTCTTAACTATATCATATAAAAATACTATGAATTAAGCAACCTTGTTTTTTTAATATTAAACTTAATATTTATAGTATAAATAAAATCTATAGTCATAATTAATAATATAAAAATATTAGATATTCTAAATAAATTTTCTAAGCTTAAATAAAAGTTATTAATAATTGGTGCTATTAACCTTATACCTATATAGCATAAAATAGACCAATAGATTGAAAATTTTAAAGTTATTAACCCTTTATAATTGAATTTTAAGCTTGAATAATCCCAATATCTTTCATTAAATACTTTTAGAAGTAAATATCCAGTAATAAATTCTACAGATGTTGGTACAATTAAATATAAAGTAAATCTACTTAAAATACTTAAATTATAATAATAATCTATTAAAATTAAAATAGTAAAAGCTATTCCATACATTGGCTTATAAGGCCCCTTTAAAAAACCTTCCTTTTTAAATTTTCCACTAATAATATAACTATAAATTCCTTCAATATAATAGCCTATTATAGAATATAGAATAAAATTAAATATAGTAAAATTTATCATCGTCATTTTAAAACACCAACCTTTAGTAAATTTCATCATTAGTTTATCCAATTAGTATTCATAAATACATTTTATTCTATATAGTAACTTTTAAACTCTCTAAGAATACTATAGAATATATTACTTAAAAGGAGAGATTAAAATCGAAGCTACCTATATAAAAGTAAAAAAAATTCTAGCTATTCTTTTATTAGCTAATTTATTTGTTGCAATCTCTAAAGTTTTAGTGGGCTTTGTAATTAATAGCTCTAGTGTTATGGCTGATGGCTTTCATTCTATTTCTGATAGTGCATCAAATATAGTAGGTATAATAGGTATTACTCTAGCTTCAAAGCCTAAAGATACAGAACATCCTTATGGTCATAAAAAATTTGAAACTATATCTAGTATTATCATTGGATTAATGTTACTAGTTTTAGGCTTTAATGTTATTAAAACCTCAATAGTAAAGATATTTGTAACCTCTGAAATGAATATTACTATAGAAAGCTTAGTTATAATATTAATAACATTAATTATCAATATCTTTGTTGCAATATACGAAAATAATCAAGGTCACAAACTTAATAGTAATCTTTTAATAGCAGATTCTCTTCATACTAAAAGTGATATTTTTATATCAATAGGTGTTTTACTAGCATTACTTACAATAAAGCTAGGACTTCCCCCAATAGTAGATATATTAGCATCCTTTATAGTATCCTTTTTTATTTTCCATGCATCCTATGAAATAATAAAAAATAATATTTCAGCTTTAACAGATAAGGTTATTATAGAAGAAGATGTAATAACTAATATTCTTAAAGAATTTAAGGCTATTGAAGATGTCCATAATATAAGATCTAGAGGTTATAATGATTATATTTTCTTAGATATGCATATAAAAGTAGATTCAAATTTGAATGTGGATGAAGCTCATACCCTTGTTCATGAAATCGAAAGTACATTAAATACTAAGCTAGATAAAAAAGTAGATTTAATTATTCATGTTGAGCCTAATATAAAATAGAGCTGCCTAAGCAGCTCCTTTACTTTATCTTACTTTATTTAATATCTTTATTAGAAGTATATATTACTTGGTGGGTTAATTTTTATATATTCTTCTACTTGTAAATAATACTCACCATCAAAGGATATTTTTCCAACAACCTTTATCCATTGACCTTCTTTAAACTTATCTTTTGATAAGGTTTTAACTCCTATAATATATGAATCTGCTGCACAACAATTCATTTCTTCTCTGCCTAATATAAATTTATCTCCTTCATACTTATAAACAACCCCAGTAAAAATAATACGTTTATCTAAATATTCTTCACCTTCTACTTCTAAATCTTCTAAAATATGATGTGTTTCATGATTAATTTCTATGGCATCCTTGGCAAATAAGTTATTAAAGCTTGATAAATTATTGTTATTATCCTTATAGATATACCCTCTTAATAAAAGCAAAACCCCTATTATTAATGTAAATATTACTGGTATAAATTTTAATGATGTATCTGTTCGAGAATTAAAGCTTATAACCTTCATAGCTTGAACAATAATTAATATAGGTAAAATCACAAGTACTATATATAAATTTTTTGCAGTTTTTATACTTAAATAATTATAAACTTCTTTAGATAGCATTAAATAACCTATATAAGTAGTTAATAAAATTAATATAAGTAACCATATAAATTCTTCAACATTAAATTTTCTCATACTAACCTCCTAAAATATAAAGCTTAAGCTTACTGAAAAAGCTAGTACAATTAATACTATTATTGAAATTATTTTAACTGCAAATTTCCTTTTGAAGTATGAGGAAATAATTATAGCATTTTTTAAATCTAACATAGGACCTAAAATTAAAAATGCTGAAACAGCAGGAATACCAAAGTAATCTAAAAACCCCTTAGCAATAAAAGCATCAGCCTCCGAACATAAGGATAATAAAAATGCTAATAACATCATTATAATTATAGGAAGTATTACCCCCTTAGAATATTTACCTATAAACTCTTCCTTAACTAATACAACAAACAAGCTAGATAAAAATGATCCAACTATGTAGTATCTTAATATATTAAAAAACTCTTTATTTGCATGTTCTAAACATAATCTAAGCTTTGTTTTATTATAAAAATAATCTCTTGTTTCACATCCACAATCGCAGATATTTTCATATTCATTTTTATTACTAATAACCTGATTATTTTTTTTAGTAAATACCTCAACTAATAATCCTATTATAATAGCACAAATAATTCCTCCAAAAACTCTTATTAATACTATATTGATATCTTTAAAAGCATAAAAAGTAGAAGCAACAACTATTGGATTTACTATTGGTACTGTAAGCATAAAAACTACAGCAACTGCAATAGGAACTCCTTTTTTTATTAAACTTCTTGCAATAGGAACAATAGCACATTCACAAATTGGAATAAAAACTCCCATAAAGGCTGCAAAAATTATAGATATAATTCTACTTTTAGGTAAAATTCTTTTTACAACATTCTCTGATACATATATTTGAATAACAGAAGATGCTATAGATCCAATTAATATAAAAGGTAGTGCTTCTAATATCATACTTATAAAAACATTAGCCCACTTTATCATTGCACTATCTCCTTTTTGTAAATCATAGCTTTTATTTTTTTAATTGCTGTACCTTCTTTAAAATACTTAGATAATTTTATATCCTCTTCTAAATTATCTAATGACTTGGAAATTAATATTGGTGCTGTAGTATTTATATTTTCTATAAACTTAATCAAATCTTTTTGATTATCTAAAGATAATAAGGAATAATTATTTAAAATAATAAGTTTACTTGATTGAATAAAGGGTATTATTATTTCTCCTAAATTTTTAAGATATACTTTTAAATTCTTACTATCACCTATATAATAGTTTCCATAAAAATTAAACTTTTTCCTTATTTCTATATCTTGTAAAACTTTACTTATAGCACTTAAGTTCATTGTTCCATTAAACTCAATTATTACTCTAGAATACTCTTTTTTAATTATTTCTTTAAGTAATAACTCTTTAAGCTTATCAATATCTTCCAAGTATATAACTTTTATATTTTTTAAATCCCTCCTAATAGCTTTTACTCCCTCTTCTAGAAGAATTATTAATATCTCTTTTCCTAAGCAACTTTCTGTATTTAAATAAGCATTTATAAAGGATGTTTTACCTGAATTTAAAAAACCACTTACAATTTCAAATTTAACTTTCATTTATTCTCTCAAAGAAATAACTTTTCTATTTCTTTTCTATTTAGATTTACACCTATAAATGAAATTACACTAGAGATATTATTATTTATTTTTCTAATTTCAAATTCACCCTTTACAAAATCAAATTGGCTAAAAGTTTTATCCTTTAACTCTACTACTCCTTTTGCTCTTAATACATCTCCAAAACTTCTAGAACTAGAAATAAACTTAAATTTTGATATTAATTCTAATTTTGAAAACTTACAACTAGGATAAATTGCAAAGCTTTCAAAAACGTCTTTAGCTTTAGAAGTTTCCACATTCTTCAATCTTGGTTTTATCCCTTTGTATTCATTAATATTTACAGAATTAAGCTCTATGTTATTTAAAATATCAATTCCCTTTAAGTTCTTCCAATCATGACTAATTATTACTGCTCTTTTATTAATCTTCTTAATTTTTGAAAGTATATCTTCTAAACTATCTTTTTTTAAGTTTTGACTTCTACTTAAAACTATTTTCTTTGTATTTATAATTTGATCTTCATAAAAGTCCTTAAAATTTCTATAATATATATCAAACTTTTCAGGATCTATAACAGTAATTATATTATCAACTTCAACTTTATCTTTTAGCTTTGATTCTTTAAAAATTTTAATTATATCTGTAAGTTTTGCAACTCCTGAAGGCTCTATAATTATTCTTATAGGGTTATATTTATTAATAACTTCTATAACTGCTTCTCTAAAATCTCCAGTAACTTCACAGCAAATACAACCTGAATTAATTTCCTTAACCTTTATATTAGAATCTCTTAATATTAATGCATCTATACTTACTTCACCAAACTCATTTTCAATAATAGCAATGCTTTCACCATATGTGCCTTCACTAATTAACTTTTTAATAAGAAATGTTTTCCCAGCACCTAGAAAACCTGAAAAAATATCTATCTTTGTTTTCATTTTTCACCTCTATATAAATATTATTATGTTCTTCACATTTTATGATTTAAAATATATATTTATTCCAAAAAATAATGAGGAAATATACAATTGCTTTATAGATAACCTACTTTATGCAATAGATATTTCCTCATTATTAATTAATATTATTTAATACCCTATTAACTTTCTTTATTATATAAACTTAAATTTTCAAAAGAATTTGTTAATATGTATTTTCCATCTCCTACTTTTATATATTTTATTCTAACCTTATCTCCTGTAGAGCTTAATGCAACTTCTCTTGAAGTTTCTGTTGAAACTGTAAATATATTATCCTGTCCTTTAATTTTAATATCATATATACTAGTGCCATCCTTAACTAATAACCCTATTCTCTCTATTTCTCCCTCTAAAATTTCTTCACTATTACTTCCTTCTAAAGAAATATTAGTATTAGTTAAACCTTCTAAATATTTATTAAGAGTTGATTGCAATGAATCTCCTACTCCTACTATATTATAATTTTTAACATTTACCATTGCATATTGCTTCACTAAACCATTTGAATCTTTTAAAGTCATAAAATAAGTTGGTTCATTTTGTATATTTATTAAATAAGGTAAGGTTGCAGTATATCCATATTGTTGAACTTTACCTTCTGCTGACTTCATACTGGCAGTTTCTGTTGCTCCTGATGTTTTATACATATTTGTTTCACCAGTTCTTGTATTTGTTAGCATAAATCCTACTAGACCTTCATCATTACCTACAGATGTTACACCAGTATAATAATAACAAGTATCATTATTAAATATTAAATTCATTCCTTTTGTAGATGTTAACTTATCTTTGTCACTAAAGTTAAATACACCATGAACAAGCTCTCCCCATTTATCTATATAATTTCTTATATATCTATCTGGCTGAATTCTATCTATCCAATCAGGAGCATCTTCGATTCCATAAATATTAGATTTCCCTGTTTGAGCATCTAATACTAGAACTCCTATGGCTTTTTCTTCTGTTATTCCAATAGCATTGTCATATCTAGTAATTACCCAATATGGATTACCTTCATCATCTAATTCAAATGTAAAGTCTGTATGTCCAGCTTTCATATCTCTAAGATAAGCTGCTCTATGCAAATCACTAAATAAATATGCTGAATCTAAATACTTAATCTTTATATCTTTTCCATTTAACTCAGTTACTAGTTGTACATCACTTTGATTTGTTGCACTTACCTTTATATATCCTGATGTTCCTTTTCTATTAGTAAACCACTTAAATAATGACGAATGTTCTAAAGGTGCTACGTAGTACAGTTGTCCTTTTATGCTTTGTAATGTTAAATCTCCAATGGTTACTTGGCTACCTAAACTAGGTATCTCTCCTAATTTCTTATCTGCTAATTTATATGCAACTTCTTTATCTATGATCGGTAATTGATTTAAGTCTATATGCTGAATTTCATTACTAAATTCAACTTCTTCAACCTTACCAATTAATCCTCTATGAGCTTTATAATTAAATATAGGACTAAATACTATTAAAGAAAAAATATAGATTACAGCTACTAGTGATGCAACTAATCCATATTTTTTATTAAAAGTTAAAAAAGCATAAATTGCTGTTACTATAACAAAAACTCCTACAATATAAAATGAGCTCAAAGTTAAATCTAATACTAAACTACTATTAAAGGCTAATACTATTGCTGATACTATATATGCAATAATCAATAGACCTAAATACTTTATAAATGAGCTTTTTTTCGGTTTAAAATCCCTTATGTTTTCCATTTTAATCCCC